>DASRDP010000103.1 GCA_035652535.1 Chloroflexota bacterium | reverse complement strand
CATCTCGACGCCAAAATCGCATGGCTCCGGCAGCTCATGGACTGGCAGAAAGACGTCGTGGGGAGCGCCCAGGCCTTTGTGGACACGCTCCGCACAGACGTCTTTCAGCAACAGGTGTACGTGTTCACGCCGAAGGGCGAGATCAAGGAGCTCCCACGGGGCGCCACGCCCATTGACTTCGCCTACCGCATCCATACCGAAGTGGGGCATCGGTGCGTCGGCGCCAAAGTGAGCGGGCGGCTGGTTCCCCTCGATCGACCCCTGCGCAACGGCGATATCGTCGAAATCATCACCAGCAAGGCGTCGCGCGGGCCGAGCCGAGACTGGCTGATCCCCGCCCTCGGATACACAAAAACGGCAAACGCGCGCGAAAAGATCCGGCAGTGGTTTCGCCGAGAGGCTCGCGAGGAGAACATCGCCCATGGGCGAGAGTTGGTCGACAAGGAGCTCAAGCGCCTCGGGCTCTCCGACGTCAAGCTGGACGACGTGGCCGCCGCCTTCAGCTACGAGAAAGTCGACGACTTCTTTGCCGCGATGGGCTTCGGAGAGATCCACCCCCAGCAGCTCGCCTCGAAGCTCGGCACGCTGCTCCCCCCAGCCGAGCCGGCGGTGCCTGCGATCACCACGCCGATCCAGGAGAAGACCGGTGGCGTGCGCGTGGACGGCGTCGGCGACCTCTTCACGCGCCTCGCGCGCTGCTGCAACCCTGTGCCGGGCGATCAGATCATCGGGTTCATCACCCGGGGCCGCGGGATCACGGTCCACCAGGTCGGCTGCAGCAGCATTCGCAACGAAGACGAGCCGGAACGCCTCGTCGCCGTCCAGTGGGGCACGTCGGGTACGGAGTCGTTTCCGGTCTCGATGCGGATCTATGCCTACGATCGCGAGGGGCTGGTTCGCGACATAGCCGCCGTGGTTGCGGACGAGAAGCTCAGCATCAACGGCATGACCGTCGCGGTTCAAAAGGACCAAACGGCCGTCGTATCCGCCACGCTGAGCGTGCCCGACCTCGAGAAGCTGAGTCGCGTGATGGCGCGCATCGAAGGGGTTCGAGACGTCTTCAACGTCCAGCGCGAGGCGGGTTAGTCGACGAGCAGCTTCACCGCGCCGATGGATGCGTCGAAGGTGTGACCCGCGCCAAATACTTCGATTGAATCGATCGTCGCGGTCTGGCTGAATGCCTGTGTCAGGTCGGCGGAGAACTTGACCCAGGTTCCCTGGGGAACGATCTCGCCAAATTGGACGGGCCGGTCTTCGGAATTCGCATAGTAGAACCCATGGGTCCATACCTGGTCCCCGCCGCGGCGATCGTGGGCACGAATGCGAATCATGAGGGGATATTCTGTTCCGCTATAGCCACCGCCGGAGAGGGATGCGTCGTCAACCCGTACCATCGCCTCAACGCGCACCGCGCGAGAGCCGGCGACGTCTCGGTTCACCACCTGGCGAAGGCCCGTCTCGTTGTGCGCGTCGCGCTCGCTGTTGCGCGTGACCCTCATCGCAACGGAGGGGGCGCTGGCTTCCCCGGGGCGCTCGATGGCGAGATGCCCGGGTACGTCCGGTCGGTTCTGCTCCCGGTCCTCCCATGGCTCCCACGCATCGTAGCCACGCGCGAAATCCCCATTGACGACCACATTCTCCATCACGTCGACCACAGCGTAATCGCCCGGCTCCGCCGACCTGACGATCAGCTTTTTCCCCTCAGCCACATTGACGGAGCGCCCCCCAACATCAGCCGTGGCCTTCCCATTCCAGACGGAGATCCGCACCGCCTCGCCGGTCACTCGGAGGGTGTATTCACCGGACGCGAAGGTCGCGGCGCCTCGCGGCGTCGTTATGCGCATCGTATGCGCCTGATTCTCCGCGCTGGCGATAGACAGCCGCATCGCGCCGGTGAGCAGGGCAAACTCCGCTCGGGTCGCGGCGGGGGTGAATCGGCCGATCGTACTCGCGTCAACTCGCAGCCGCGCATCCGGATAGATCTGAAGCGATGACCCGTCGAAGGCGCGAAGAGTTGCCGATGATCCGGGGCTTGTGCTCACCTCATCGCCGTCGAAGATCTGCATCCCCTGCGCGACGCTGACGTCGGCGCGGGCCCCAGCCTCCCGGTACAGCACGATCCCGCCCACCTGCTCCAGCACGGCCGGTGCGGGCGCCGCGGACGTCTGGAAAAATTCCCGGACCCACGCGGCGGCGACAGCGACCAGCGCGAGCCAGATCGCGAATGCGCACGAAAGCGCGAGCCAGATCAGCAGGCGCATGCGAGTCTCACGCCGCCGTTCGAGCGCGACGGTCGCCGTGCGCGTCGGTGCCGCGCTCATTGCGCGCTCAATTCCATCGACGCGATGAGGAGAGGTGCGTCCTCCGCCGATTGTCAGAACTCATCGCTCCTCGCGCGCGGCTCCAGTGTTCGTGGCCGTCCAAACCCGATGGAATTCGGCGAACGACCCATCCAGGATAGCAGTTCGCGCTGCCGATGCGAGCCGCGTGAGAAATCGAACGTTGTGCACACTGAGCAAAACGCGCGCGAGATCGGCATCCGCGCGGGTCAGGTAGTGGAGATATCCGACCGAAAATTTGGTGCAGGCGAGACAGTCGCACGCCGGATCGAGAGGACCGTCTCTGCGCGCGAGGGTGATCTTGCGAAGGTCCAATCGGCCGCCCGGCACGAGCGCCGAGCCATGACGACCCAGGCGCGTGGGGAGCACGCAGTCGAACATGTCTACTCCCCGTGCGATCGCCTCCATGAGGTCCACTGGGGCGCCGACGCCCATGAGATAACGCGGACGGTCGACTGGTAGCGCAGAGCATGCCGCGGCCACCGCCGGCCACGTCTGATCGCGCGGCTCTCCCACACTCAGTCCGCCGATTCCATATCCGTCGAACGGCATCGCGGCAAGGGCTTCGGCGCACGCAACGCGAAGGTCCGGCTCCGTGCCACCCTGCACGATCCCGAATATCGCTTGGCCGTCCGATCGGGGGATTCCGATGCATCGCTCCGCCCAGCGCAACGTCCGCGCCACCGCGCGCTCCAGTAGCGCGCGCGGCGACGGATAGCGCGTGCACACGTCAAGCACCATGGCGATGTCAGACCCCAGGAGCGCCTGCACGGCCATTGCGTCCTCCGGTCGGAGCAGCCTGGCCGATCCGTCGAGATGGGAGCAAAAGGCGGCCCCCTCTTCGTCGATCTCGACGAGGTGAGCGAGGCTCATGATCTGGAACCCGCCGCTATCCGTGAGGATCGGGTGGTGCCAGCCCATGAACGCGTGCAGCCCTCCGGCGCGGCGGATCAACTCGGCTCCAGGCCGAAGCCAGAGGTGGTACGTGTTCGCCAGGATGCAGGACGCGCGGGCGGATTCGAGATCGCTCGGCATCAGCCCCTTTACCGATGCCTGGGTGCCGACGGGCATGAAGACCGGCGTGTCGATCTCTCCGTGGGCCGTGCGCAGGACTCCGGCGCGTGCCGAGCCGGCGACGTGGAGGTCGCGCAATCCGAAGGCAGGCGTCACCGGTATACTTCCGTCCTAGGAGGCCGCGTGACTGACCGTCTTTTGACCGCCAATGCTCGAATCGAAGATGAGAGCATCGAGACCACCCTGCGCCCGCGAAGCCTTGACGAATTCATCGGGCAGAAGAAGATCAAGGAAAACCTGGCGATCTTCCTCGACGCCGCCGTTGCCCGAAAGGAGCCCCTCGAGCACGTGCTCCTGTATGGTCCCCCCGGCCTCGGTAAGACGACGCTCGCCAATATCATCGCTGCGGAGATGCACGTCAACATCCGCACCACGTCGGGGCCGGCGATCGAGCACCCCGGCGAGCTGGCTGCGATCCTCACGCGCTTGAATCGCGGCGACATTCTGTTCATCGATGAGATCCATCGACTGAGCAGGATCGTCGAGGAATCGCTATACCCGGCGATGGAGGATTTCGTCTGGGACATTATCGTTGGCAAGGGCGCAGCGTCGCAGAGCCTCAGATTGAGTCTGCAGCGGTTCACCATCATCGGGGCGACGACCCGAATGGCGATGCTCAGCTCACCCCTTCGCGACCGCTTCGGCGTGACGTATCGCATCGATTACTACGATCAGGACGCGCTCGTCGAGATCGTCAACCGTTCAGCGCTCATCCTCGATGTCAGGATTGACCATGCATCGTGCGCCGAGATCGCGCGACGGTCGCGCGGGACCCCGCGCGTCGCGAACCGACTGCTGAAGCGGGTCCGCGACTTCGCGCAGGTGCGCGCAGACGGCGTCATCACCGGCTCGGTGGCATGTGATGCGCTCGCCCGCCTGGAGGTCGACGAGATCGGGCTCGACGAGGTCGACCGGACCGTGCTGGAAACGGTCATCGACAAGTTTGGAGGCGGACCGGTCGGCATCGACACCATCGCCGCGGCGACGAGCGAGGACGCGGATACCATTATGGACGTGTACGAGCCGTTCCTCATCCAGTTGGGATTTCTCGCGCGTACCCCGCGAGGTCGTGTTGTGACCCGACGGGCGTATGAGCATCTTGGTCGGACGCCTCCCGCGAAATCGCCTCGTGCGGATGAATGGCAAGAGCCGCTGCTGTAAACGGGACGTCTCGACCCATGGAACACGGCAAGGCCTCCGCCTCCTCCGATTCGCTGTCGGCGCACGCATTGTCCGGGTACGACTACGCCCTGCCCAGCGAGCTGATCGCCCAGACGCCAGCCGAGCCGCGCGATTCCGCCCGCTTGCTCGTGCTGGATCGGGCGACCGGGCACGTCGAGCATCGCCACGTCTTCGATCTCCCGTCATTGCTCTCCCCAGGGGACGTGGTCGTCGCGAATCGCAGCCGCGTCGTCCCGTGTCGAATCCACGCGCGCAAGGCGGACTCTGGCGGCGCGGTGGAGATCCTCCTCCTTCGATCCATTGCGCCGGCCGCATGGCTGGCGCTCACCCGCGCCCATCGCCTGCGTACAGGTCAGCAGCTGATCGTCGACGGCGAGATATCGTTGGAGGTCGGCGAAGCGGTCGAAGGCGCGCGGGTGATCCACTTCCCCAGCGCGGAGGCGGCGCACGAGGTGATCCAGCGCTGGGGCGAGGTGCCGCTGCCGCCGTACATCCGGGCGTACGCGGGCGACCCGAACCGGTACCAGACGGTGTACGCCGACGTTGAGGGATCGTCGGCCGCGCCGACCGCGGGGCTCCATTTCACGCCGTCGCTCATCGAACAGGTCAAGAGCCGCGGCGCCCATTGGGCGATGATCACCCTGCACATCGGCCTGGACACGTTTAAGCCGATCGCGGTCGAGGACCTGCGCCAGCACCACATCCACACGGAGTGGATCGACGTCCCGGCCGATACGGTAGAGCTGGTGGACCGTGCGCGGCGCGAGGGCGGGCGGGTGGTGGCGGTGGGCACGACGACGGTCCGCGCTCTCGAGCATGCCGCGGCATCAGGAGACCTGCGCCCGTGCCAGGGCTGGGCAGACCTGTTCATTACGCCCGGGTACCGGTTCCGCTCCGTTGACGTGATGCTCACGAACTTCCATCTGCCCAAGAGCTCGCTCCTGCTCCTCGTCTCTGCGTTCGCCGGCCGAGAGCGCATCCTGTCCGCATACCGAGAAGCGGTCGCGGAACGCTACCGCTTCTACAGCTTTGGCGATGCGATGCTGATCCGGTAGGGGCGTTATTTTGGCCGACCGCGCAACAGCCGTGCTACAATCACGCGCCGAGGTGATGTATGCCCAAACTCAAGACGCACAAGGCGACCGCGCGCCGTATGCAGGTGACCGGCTCCGGAAAGTTGATGCGCACGCGCTGCGGCAAGAGCCACCTGCGCAGAAATCGCTCGAAGCGATCGGCCCGGGAATACGATGAGATGCACGCGGTCGCGCGCGTCGACGTATCGCGCATTCGCCAGTTGGTTCCGTACGCAAAATAGCCGTCCGCGACGCCATTTCCTTCTCTAAGAGACATTTCAAGGGAGAACGATGACCCGCGTTAAGAGAGGAGTTACTGCTCGTAGGCGGCATCGAAAGGTCTTGCGCCAGACGGCGGGACACGCTGGCTCGCGCCACCGGTTGATCAAGACTGCGAAAGAATCGCTCCTGCACGCGCTCGCGTACCAGTACCGGGACCGGCGAAACCGCAAGCGCGATTTTCACCGGCTTTGGATTACCAGGATCAACGCCGCCGCGCGCGAGCATGGGCTTTCCTACAGTCGATTCATGGCAGCGCTCGCGAGCCACGGGATCGAGATCAACCGGAAGATGCTCGCCGAGCTTGCCGTGAACAATCGGGCTGAATTTGCCGCCCTGATCGAGAGCGCCAAAGCGTCGGTCTGACTTCACGACCAGTCCGATCCACGGCGGCGATAGACGCCTCTGTCTCCGAGACGGGGGCGTTTTTCGTGGACCAATCACGAGGAGCGGTCGTGACAACCTTCGATGACAATCTGCGGCAGCTCACCAGGCGCGCCCTCGAGGAGCTGCGAGAGACCGAGGACGACGCCCAGCTCGAGGCGTGGCACACAGCGTACCTCGGCCGTCGTGGTGCGTTGGCCGAGCACATGAAATCCCTCGGCCAGCTCCCGCCCGAGGAGCGACCGGCCGCGGGCCAGGCCGCGAACGCATCCAAGCGAGAGATCGAGAGCGCGTTCGACACTCGTGTGGCCGAGATCCGCGAGCGAAAGCTGCGGCGCCAACTCGAAGCGGAGCGCATCGACGTGACGCTGCCCGGCCGACGTTTGCACACAGGGCGACTCCACCCCATCACCCAAACGCTGCGGCGAATCATCGAGATCTTTCGTGACATGGGGTTCCAGGTCACCGAAGGGCCCGAGGTTGAGCTGGACTGGTACAACTTTGAGGCGCTCAATATCCCGCACGAGCATCCCGCGCGGGACATGTTCGACACCTTTTACATCGATCCTCCCTCCGTGCTCCTCAGGACGCACACGTCCCCCAACCAGGCGCGGGTCATGGAGCGGACGCAGCCTCCCATTCGAATTCTCGTTCCCGGACGCTGCTATCGATACGAGGCGCAGGACGCGTCTCACGAGTGGATGTTCTCTCAGGTGGAGGGGCTGGCCGTGGACATCGGACTCACAATGGCCGACCTCAAGGGCGTGCTGGTGGCCTTCGCTCAACGCATGTTCTGGCCAGAGATCCAGACGCGATTTCGCTGCGACTACTTCCCCTTTGTCGAGCCGGGGGTCGACATGAGCGTCCAGTGTCCGATCTGTCGCGGCCAGGGCTGCCGCGTGTGCAAATCCAGCGGGTGGATCGAGATGCTCGGCGCAGGCATGGTGCACCCCAATGTCCTGCGCAACGTCGGGTATGACCCTGAGCGCGTCAATGGCTTCGCGTTTGGCATGGGCCCCGAGCGGATCACAATGATCAAGCACGCTGTGGACGACATTCGGCTCTTTTACGGCAATGATCTCCGCTTCCTGCAGCAGTTTCCATGAGAGCGCCGCTTCGCTGGCTCCGTGAGTTCGTCGAGATCGACGCGCCTGCCGCGGAGATCGCGCATCGCCTGACCATGGCCGGCACTGAGGTCGGGAACATCCACTCCGTCGGCGCGCAGTGGCGACGAATCGTCATCGGTCGCGTCGTCGACATCGCTCGCCACAGCGGGGCGGACAATCTGTTCGTCGCACGGGTCGACATCGGAGAGACCACCCTCACCCTCGTCACGGCAGCCCAGAATCTTCGTGCTGGGGACGTCGTACCAGTCATTCGAGCTGGCGGGCAGCTCGATGAGCGGCGGGTGATCGAAGCTCGGCGCTTTCGCGGGATCACCTCTGAGGGGATGTTGTGCGCCGGGGCGGAACTGGGCATCTCCGACGACGACGAGCACATCTACGTGCTCGAGCCCGATGCCCCCATCGGCATGGATCTGGCCGCGTACCTGGGCGATGAAGTCTTCGACGTCGAGCTGACTCCGAACCGGCCCGACTGCTTCGGAATCGTCGGCATCGCGCGCGAGATCGGCGCCATCACCGGCGCAACGGTCAGGCTGCCCTGGCAGGGGCGAGAGAAACGCGACGGGAGCTCCGGGAGCGATTCGCCCCTCCGGGTGTTCGTCGACGATCGAGCCCTGTGCCCACGGTACACAGGTCAGCTGCTGACCAACGTCCACGTCGCGCCCTCCCCACCATGGCTCCAGCGGCGACTCCATCTCTGCGGCGTTCGCCCGATCAGCAACGTCGTGGACGTCAGTAACTACGTGATGCTGGAGCTGGGGCAGCCGCTTCATACCTTCGACGCTGACCGCCTCCGCGACTTGACGATCCGCGTGCGGCCCGCCCGAGTTGGCGAGCGCATCACCACCATCGATGGCGTCGAACGCGAGCTCTCGCCCGACATGCTCGTCATCGCCGACTCGGCGGCGCCGGTCGCGCTCGCCGGCATCATGGGCGGCGGCGAGAGCGAAATCACCGGTTCGACGACGCGAGTGGTTCTCGAGTCGGCGACCTTTAGCGCCGCCTCGATCCGACGAACCTCGCGAACCATTCACCTCCAAACCGAGGCGTCCAAGCGATTCGACAAGGGGCTCGACCCGGAATTGCCGCCCCTCGCCTCGCGTCGCGCCGCCGAAATGTTGGCGGAGCTGGCGGAGGCCACCCTGGAAGGTGCGTTGGTTGACGTGGACGCGCACGTTCCGCCCCCGGAGCCCATCCGCTTTAGCGCCCGAGACGTTCAGAACCTCATCGGTCACGCATATCCGGGCGCTCAAATCGAGTCCGTGCTGAGCCGGCTGGGGTTCGCGGTCCGCCGGGACGGCGACGAATTCGTGGCCACGCCGCCGACCTGGCGGCGCGATGTCGAGGGCAAGGCGGACATCTCGGAGGAAGTGGCCCGCGTCGTCGGCTACGACGTCATTCCCGTCGTGCTGCCATCCGGCGCGCTGCCGCCCACGCACGAGGATCCAACGCTCCGTTGGGAGAGCGTCCTCCGCTCCGCGGTGGCCGCGGCGGGCCTCCAGGAGGTCATCACCTACTCCCTCGTCGATCCCTATGCCCAGAGTCGGCTCGATGCAGCGTCCTCGTTCCCGGAAGGGCCGCCTGATCCGGATGCGATTCCGGTGGCGAATCCCCAGAGCATCGATCGGAGCCGGCTTCGCACGTCGCTGCTTCCAAGCCTCTTGTCCACCGTGGCGTCCAATTTGCGGTACCAAACGCGCGTTGCGATCTTCGAGATCGCTCGCGTCTATCTTCCCCCCCTGGCCCCACTTCCGCGCGAGGAGCGCCGACTCGCCATCGCAATGGCGGGACGTCGAGATCCCGCCGACTGGAACGCCAACCCGTCGGAATTCGACTTCTTCGATATCAAGGCCGCCATCGAGGCCGCGATGAGCGCGCTGAACGTGCCCATCCACGTCGTCCCCGGGTCGGATGCGCCCTGGGTCCACCCCGGTCGCGCCGGCTCGATCCAGATTGGGGGCAAGGCCGAGCCGGTGGGCGTCGTCGCCGAAGTCCATCCGATCGTCGCGGAGCGATTCGAGCTTCGTGGATTGCGGCTCAACGCGGCCGAGATCGACCTGGGGCCCGTTCTTGCCATGGCTCGCGAGGAGATCGAAGTGCGGGGGCTCCCACGGTACCCGGCCGTATCTCGCGATCTCGCCCTGATCGTGCCAGAAGCGATCGAGCATGCGCGCGTACTCGCGACGATTGAACGGAGCGCAGGCCCCCTGCTCGAGCGGGCCGCGCTCTTCGACGTCTATCGCGGGACCGGCATCCCGGACGGCACGGTGAGCCTCGCCTACCGCCTCACCTTTCGAGCGCCCGACCGGACCCTCGAAGACGCAGACGTAAACGCCGCGGTCGACGCGATCGAATCGCACCTGGCCAATGATCTCGGCGCGCGCATTCGCGGCCGATAGTGGCCGAATGTACATGACGATTCGCGGTTTCGGGGCCTCCGATAGATGTAATATCCGTGTTCGCTGGCGGCAACGTCCGGTATGCCATCGGAGGGGACGATGATCGAATTCCTGGGCGCCATGACTGCGCTGGACTTCCTTTTCATTCTCATCTGGATCTCAGCGATTCTGTTCGGAATGCGCTCAGGTGTTGTCAAAGAGCTGTTTTTGATCGCGTCGATTCTGATCGGAGCCATCGGTGGAAACACGATCTCCAGGCCGCTCAGCCGGCTCACCGGTCCGTGGGCAGGCGTCTCGGCCGATCGAGGCCTGCCGGTCACCTATTTCATCGTCACGCTATTGATCACAATCGTCCTCTTTCTCGTCCTGCTTGTCACGTACCGTCGAACGCGCCTCGTTCGCAACAATTACATCGAGGGGGGTGTGGGCGCCATCGTCGGGTTCTTCGCCGGGCTGCTCGCGGTTGCGCAGCTCACGGGAATGCTGCTGGTCGCGACGGACCAGCCGTGGGCATACCTCGACGGAGCGCGGGAGAATGTGCGGTTGGAGATTCAGACCACGCCGTTCATTCCCCTCGTGGCCGAGACGTTCCCGGGCATCACCGGCAGGGTCGCGGAATGGATGCCCGTCTCGACAAAGGACGCGTGCGAACGCTGTCTGTAGAGGGAGGATCGGGCAGACGCGCCGCGCCTAGCCTTTGATGCATCAGCCATGGGGATGTCTGCCCGCCACCTGCAAACCCTGGAATTCGACAAGGTCCTCGACCTCGTCGCGGCGCGTTGCGCCTTTTCGGCAAGCGAGTCGCTCGTCAGCAATCTCCTGCCTTCGACTGACCCCTCGGAAGTCGAGCGCCGCCAGAACGCGACCGAAGAGGCGCGTCACCTGCTGGAGGTCCGGCCCAACACCGGCGTGCGGGGAGCCCATGACGTCCGGGCTCACGTGCGTCGCGCCGCGATAGGGGGAACGCTTAATCCGTTCGAGCTGCTGGAGATCGCGTCGACGATCGCAGCGGGCCGTGCAGTGCGCCATCTCGTCGAACGGCAGGAGATCCGCGCGCCAACGCTCGCCCGATTCGCGCGGGGCATCGCGAACCTCGACGAACTCGAGAACGCCATTCGCCTGGGCATCGATGACGAAGGGCTGGTGCTCGACAGCGCGAGCGAGCGCCTGCGACGCATCCGATCAGATATGCGTGGCGCGTACGACCGGCTAATGCGCCGAATCAACGAGCTGATGGCAAGCTCAACGGTCCGAGACGCCCTGCAGGAACCGGTCGTCACCATGCGCAGCGGGCGATACGTCCTGCCCATCAAATCCGATTTTCGGGGGCGGGTCCGCGGCATCGTACACGATCAGTCTGCGAGCGGCGCCACGGTGTTCATCGAGCCGCTCGCCATCGTCGAGCTGACGAACGTGTGGCGGGAACACGGCATCGAGGAAGAGCGCGAGATCGAGCGCATTCTGAAGGCCCTCAGCGAACGCGTCCACGCCGCCCAGTTCGGCCTCGTCGAGACGGTCGAGTCGCTGGCCCGAATCGACCTCGCATTCGCCATGGCCAAGCTCGGGATGGAGATGCACGCATCGCGGCCCACGCTGATCCCGTTGACGGATTCCAGCACGCGAGGCGCGGACGATCGCCGCGCGATTCATCTCGTTGGGGCGCGGCATCCGCTCCTCCGTGGCGACGTTGTGCCGATCGACATCGAGCTGGGGGGAGCTTTTCACGCGCTGCTCATCACCGGCCCGAACACTGGCGGCAAGACGGTCGCGCTGAAAACCGCCGGACTTCTGGCCGCCATGGCCCAGGCCGGAATGCAGATTCCCGCCGATGAAGGCTCGGCGCTGGCAGTCTTTTCGGGAATCTATGCCGACATTGGCGACGAGCAGAGCATCGAGCAGAGCCTGTCGACCTTCTCCTCGCACGTGACGCGCATCGTGGAAATCCTCAAGTCCGCCGACCGAAGATCGCTCGTGCTCCTGGACGAGATCGGCGCCGGGACTGATCCCCAAGAGGGCGCTGCGTTGTCGCAAGCCATCCTCCAGTATCTGGTGGAAGCGCGAATCTTCACCGTGGCGACAACGCACTACTCGGAGCTGAAGGCGTTTGCCTACGCGACGCCGGGCGTCGAAAACGCCTCCGTCGAGTTCGATCCCATCACGCTGCAGCCGACGTACCGCCTGATCATTGGCCTCCCCGGGCGGAGCAACGCCCTCGCGATTGCCGAGCGCCTGGGCATGCCAGGGGACATCGTCGCCAATGCGCGCGATCGAACGCACCCCGCGGAGCGGCAAGTGGACCAGCTTCTCTCCGAGATCCACGCGCATCTGGCCCAGGCGCGGGAGGACCGCGCCGAAACGGCGCAGATTCGCGCCAATGCCGAGCGGGCGAACCAGCAGCTGCGCTCGCGACTGGCCGCCATCGAGCGCGATCGGGCTTCCGTCATCGCCCAGGCCGAGCACGTGCGGGAAGCTACGATCTCCGAGCTGGCGCGGGAGGCGGATGAGCTGCGCCGCGAGCTGCGCGGGCTCCGAGCCGAGCGCGAGCGCCTCGCCCAGATCGAGGGGCGCATCGCCGGACTTCGCGCAATCGGCCAAACGCCATCACCCGGCCGCGACGAGCCAACCCCGCCAGAGAGTTTCTCGATCGGCGATCACGTCGAGGTCACGACCCTCGGCGCTCGGGGCACTGTGCGAGCGGTCACCGACGGAGGCCGCGTCGTCGAGGTGGACGTTGGCGGGAAGCGCGTCCGCGTCGAACCGCGGCAGCTCGTTCGCCGCGAAGAGCGCGCGGCGGTCCAGACACCGAGAGAGCGCGCGGTCGCCGCCGGTCAATTGGCGGCGGGCGACGTGGACGGCCCGAGCGCACCGATCTGGTCACCGATTGAGTCGCAACTCGATCTTCGCGGCTTGACGACCGAAGAAGCACGGTACCGTCTGGACCGGTACCTGAACGACGTCTACATGGAAGGCGCCCGGACGGTGCGGATCATTCATGGCAAGGGCACCGGGGCGGTTCGCCAGACAGTGCGCGACCTGCTGACGAACCACCCGTTGGTTCGCTCGCACGAGGGCGCCGACCGCGCGGAGGGCGGCGAGGGCGCGACCATTGTCCACCTCGCGAGCTAGGGGAGTCGCCCTCGGCGCTGGCGAACCGCCGCGTGACAGGTGCGTACCAGGCTCGTGGCGACGATTGACGATGCGATACACTTGAATTTGTGCAGCCGATTGAAGACATCCTGATCCAAGCTGAGCGCATCGTTCGCGTCGGCCTCACGATTCTCTTCACGTACTTCATTGCGCTGTGGATCGCGGCGGTCTGGTGGACGTTCCAGGACATCCGATCCCGCACCACGGACGTCGCCCTCCAGATCGCGGCAACGCTTCTGGTCGTGGTCTTCAACTTCCCTGGGCTGCTGGTCTATTTCATGCTTCGCCCGCAGCGAACAGTAGCCGAGCTGTACAGCCAGTCCCTGGAAGAAGAAGCGCTCTACTGGTCGATGAACGACCGTCCCGTTTGTCCGTCCTGCCAGGAGCCGGTCGAAGCGGACTTTCTTTTCTGTCCTTGGTGCCAGGCGCGCTTGCGACAGCCGTGCCAGCGTTGCGAGCGCCCGATTCTGCTTCGCTGGCGACTCTGCCCCTACTGCGGGACGCCCCCCACCCTTGCCTCGGCTGCGCCGGCGACTGCCACCGAGGTGGGGCGAGAGCTGGTCAAGCCGATTCGAGACCCGGCCACATCTTGACGACCGGTTAGCGCCAACCTATCGGGGAGCTTCAGAGCTTCCGCATCGCCGCGATGACGGCATCGGCGAACTGCGCCGTGCCCACGGCGCTCGGATCGTCAGGCCGTGGCTTCAAGTCGTAGGTCACGTCCTTCCCCTCGTCGATCACCATCGCGATCGCCTTTTCGACGCGCTCGGCGGCATCAACTTCATTGAGATGCCGCAGCATGAGGGCGCCAGATAGGATCGTCGCGGTGGGATTGACCTTGTTCTGGCCCGCATATTTTGGCGCGCTCCCGTGGATCGGCTCGAAGACCGCGCCGATCTCGCCGACATTCGCTCCGGGCGCAACGCCGAGCCCGCCCACGAGGCCGGCCGCGAGATCAGACACGATATCGCCGTACAGGTTGGGCAATACCAGCACGTCGTAGAGCTCCGGCTTTTGCACGAGCTGCATGCACATGTTGTCGACGATCAGGTTCTCGTACTGAATGTCCGGGTACTCTTTCGCAACCTCGGTCGCGACCTCGAGAAACAGCCCGTCCGTGTATTTCATGATATTGGCCTTATGCACGGCCGTGACCTTGCGCCTTCGGTTCCGCCGCGCGTAATCGAAGGCATACCGGACGATTCGCTGCGTTCCATAGATGGAGATCGGCTTGATGCTGATGGCGGAGTCAGGCCGGATCTGCTGGCCGCTCATCTCAGTCAGGATGTCGATCAGGCGCCTGGTCTGGTCAGTGCCCTGCTCGAACTCGATTCCCGCGTACAGATCCTCGGTATTCTCCCGAACGATCACGACATCCACGTCCTGATATCGGGAGCGCACACCGCGATAGGTCCTGCATGGGCGAACGTTCGCATACAGGTCCAGGGCTTGGCGCAGAGCGACGTTGACGCTTCGAAAGCCGGTGCCCACGGGTGTTGTGATCGGCCCCTTCAACGCCACTTTGTTCTTCCGAATTGACTCGAGCACAGAATCGGGCAGGGGAGTTCCTTCTCGCGCAAGAACCTCATCGCCCGCCTCATGAACTTCCCAATCGAAAGCCACCCCGGTGGCCTCCAGGACGCGGCGTGTCGCCTCCACGATTTCCGGTCCTGTCCCATCGCCAGGGATCAGGGTGATGCGGTATGCCATGAAAGTCCTCCGTGCTCAATCTCGTGGGGAGGCTGTCGGAACTCAGACCCCCGGGCCACCAACGGTTCAGCGGAGCCCGACCGCGTCCGCCGACTCGCGCAAGATGCGCGCCGAGTTTTGTACTCCGGCCAGCTCCTCTCCGGTAAGGGGAATCTCGAGGACCCGCTCTCTGCCGCCAGCGCCCACCACGCAGGGGAGGGACACGCAGATGTTGGAGATGCCGTGCTGACCGGTGAGCAATGAGGAGATCGGCAGTATCTCCTTGCTATCGCGAAGGACCGACTGGACGACCCAGCAGATCGAGGGCGCAACGGCGTAGAAGGTCCCACCCTTCGTGCGAATGACTTCCGCCCCGCCGATGCGCGTTTGCTCGATCACATCCTTCAAAATCTCATCGGAATATCCGGGAAACTGCTTGAGCGGGATGCCGGCGACACTGGCGTTTGCGGTGACCGCCTGCATGCTATCGCCGTGTTCGCCCAACATGTAGACGCTAATCTGGCCGCCGTGGACGCCAAGCCTCTCCGCCAGCAGCGATCGGAACCGTACGGTGTCGAGGACGTTCCCCAGCCCGAATACGCGATCGGCCGGCCACCCGAGGGCCTTCACCGCCTGGTACGTGAGCACGTCGACCGGATTCGCGACCATCAGCAAGATGGCGTTTCGGTTGACCTTTCCGACCTCCGCGAGGATCGGCCCCATCGCTTCGACGTTCGCCTTCAAGAGGTCGAGCCTGGATTGCCCGGGCGCACGGGGAATTCCGGCGGTGATAATGATCATGTCGGAATCTCGCGACGCCGCGTAGTCCTTGCCGTGGGCGGAGATGTCGCATCGGGGCGCGCGGGATGCGCCGTGCCGGAAGTCCAGCGCTTCGCCCCATGCTTTCTCTTCCATGATGTCGAGAAGCACGATCTCGGTGAACCCGCCCTCCTGCTGCAGCTCGAACACCGTGGTCGTGCCAACCCGGCCCGCGCCGATCATGGTTAGCTTCATACGAACCTCCACAAAACGTCTCGATTTGCGTGGCGCTATTCGAGCCGGACGTCTGCCGGAGCGCGCACCTATCCCGTTTGAAATTACTTCCCGATCGAGGAGCGCTCAGTCGATGTACCCGACCAGTTGAGGAGAAACGCGCCAAGCACCCAGCTTACCACACTCCCGGCGCGCCGTTCCATCAGCGGGCGGCGAGAAGCTAAATGGCCGGATACGCTATTCAGGGAAGCTGCGCATTGACGAAGGGCACCGCCATGACCTGGTCCCATACGACCCAAGCCTTCGGGTCCTCTTGGCCCAGGCGCCAGGCCCCAACGCCGCGCAGGGCGTACTTCCGCACGAGGTTGAGCTTCGCGGCGAGGGACCGCTCGTCCTCGTACCACACCTCATGCTGCTGCTCGCCATCGAAGTATTCGAAGGTGGCCGAGGCGGACTCCGGATCGATGTAGGGGACAGCGCCGGTGCGATCGAGGAGATCTCGAACGTCACGGTACCGCAGTGCTCGTGCCGGCGGTCCGCGCGTCACGTTCCAGTCGTAGCCGTAGAACGGGACGCCGAGAATCAGGCGGTTCGGATCGATCACGGAGGCCGCGTAAGCCATGCTCGCATCGACCCACGGAAGCGGCGCCGTCGAGCCGGGCGTCCCGCTGCTTCCCGTGCGGAACCCGTAAGCCATCACGAGGAAGAGATCGGCCGAACTCGCGATGGCCGCGTAGTCGTACGCGCCGGCCCACCCCGTCGTTGTGTCGCGCGTCTTCGCCGGAAGAGCGATGGCAAAGAGTTTTCGTTGCTCGTGCAGACTCGTCCCAAGTTGGTTGATGAAATCGGATAGCGCTCCGCGATCGTCTGGGTCGAGGCCTTCGAAATCAAGCGCGAGGCCATCCCAGGGCTCCGCCGCGGCTACCAGCTCGCCCAACGCTTCGCTCTGGACCTCCGCGTCGGTGACGATCGCATGGCCGGCGCGCTTACTCGTCAGCGCAACCGACGGCAAGACGAGGGCGCTCGAGCCGTGAAGAAACGCGACGGCTTGAGGACCCTCGATGGACTCAACGGACCCCGTCGCGTCGATGGTGAGCCAGTGCGGCGCGACGACGTCCAGATGTCGAATGTTTGCGCGGAGAGAGTCGAACGACGCGGAATCCTGCGGGAAGTAGTACGCGAGCCGAAGCGGCCGGCCCATTGGAAGCCCACGGACCGCCGAGGCCCACACGCCTGGATCGCTGTCTGACTCCTCCGCCGCGACGGCGACGTCGGACGGCGCCACATCCGGGACGTCGCGCGGCGCGATGACCGCGCGCACCGATTGGTCACCAGGAACGTGGTGCCTGGTTGCCACCTCGGGGGGCGGACCACCGTGCGAGATGCCGAGCATAATGAGCCCGACGAGCAGGCGCGCCAGTTGTGTCAAGAAGTGAAACCCAAAATCGGCACAACCCGCGATTATACCGAGCGCCGCGTTGCCCGACGGACCTGCAGACTCGTAGAATGTCGGCGCTTCCGCACATTAGTCGACACCCCGCTGCACTGTAATCCAGATGTAAGGCGCGGGTGATCGCCCGCACGCCCCGGTTGGTGTTATTCGGTGTCAGAGGAGACAGAAACCATCGAGAAACCGGAGGAAGGACAGTCCCTGCCCCAGCGCGTTGAGCTGCCGTGGCCTGGGGTGCCTTTGAGCCTGCGCGTTGCCGACGGCTTCAAGTTTGGATGCGGGCTGATCCTTGCAGGGGCGCTGGCTATCGTGATGCTCGTGTTGTTCGTGGCGGTCGCGCTACTTGTTGCACGCTTCACCGGCGCCGACGTGCCCTTTCTCCCATCGGCCCCTGTCCTGACTCCCGGGGCTGGGCCCGGTCGCTGAGCGGGAGGACGGCTGATCGTCAGCCGGTCGAGTGGCTCTGAATGATGGACTCTGCCACGTCGCGCATGGGCCGGCGGTTGTTCATGCTGGTGCGCTGGATGTGGCGGTAGGCGTCTGCTTCGCTGAGGCCCTCTGTCTGCATGAGCACAACCTTTGCCCGATCCACGATCTTCCGCGTCTCAAGCGCTGACTTCGCATCGTCGGCTTGTTCCACGAGATCCTGAAATTCCCGAAACCGGGCCAGTGCAATCTCGATCTGCGGGATGAGCTGCGCCTCGGTGAACGGCTTCGATACGTAGGCGAAAACACCGGCCTCCGTTGCGCGCCCGACGAGGTCGCGGTCGTTGTACGCGGTTACGAGGAGCACGGGCGCGATCTTTTCTTCGGCAAGCAGTTGCGAGGCGCTGATGCCGTCCAACTCGGGCATCATGATGTCCATGATGACGAGATCGGGACGCAGGTCGCGCGCGATGTCAACGGCACTTCGGCCATCCGAGGCCTCACCGATCACCAGGTAGCCCTGGTCCTCGAGCATCTCACGCAGACCAAATCGTGGAATCGCTTCGTCTTCCGCGATGACAATTCGGGTGGGCGCCATCCGTCCCCTTTCCCGCTCGGTCACCCGTCACCGTGCGACCGCGAGCCAGCGGCTGAGCCTATCGCAACCGAGAGCAGAGGTCCTTGGGAATAAAGATCGCCGCGGTCACACCCTGCGCGCTGCAAAAGTTCAGCTGTCCGCGAAGATCGTCGCGAACCAACGTCTGCACGATCTTGAGCCCGAGGGCGGAGCTTTCGGCCGGGTTGAAGCCGCGCGGTAGCCCGATGCCATCATCGGCGATCCTGATCACCATGCTCGCGTCAGTCTCGTCCAGGCAAATGTGAATGTGGCCGTCGGTGCGATCGGGAAACGCGTGCTCGACAGCATTCTGCAACAGCTCGTTGACCGCGAGGGCGCATGAGGTGGCCTGCTGAGCTGGCAACGAGAACGATTCGCCCGCAAGTGTGATCTCCAGCCCCTTTGTCCTCTCGGGAGCGCTGCCGCGCGCCTCCGCCACGATTCGGGCGCAAACGTCGCGAATGTCAATCTCGCTCTGGTCCCCGCGGGAGAGGAACTCGTGCACGACCGCGATGCTCAGGATTCGCCCCATCGTCTGGCGGAGGGTTTCGCTAGCCTCGGGAGATGTCGCCCGCCGCGCCGCCATTCGCAAGAGGAACGCCACCGTTTGGAGATTGTTCTTCACGCGGTGGTGGACCTCCTGGATCATCGCCGACTTGGCCTTCAGCTCCTGCTCGCGCCGGACCTCATCCGTGATGTCCTGGATAAACACGACGGCGCCCGATGGCTGCGTATCGACCGGCTTATGTCGCCACCACGGCCCAGACGGCAAAGCGGGTAGAAGTGGAAGCGCTCGCTTTATCCAGACCTGGTCCTGTTCGGTGACACGCTGCTCGAGACACACGCCGCTTTCCATGCTTCGAAAGCAGATGTACTCATTGGTGTCCAGCTCGGAAATCTGCTGGCCCAGCAGACTGTCCACGTACCCCACTCGCCGGTATTGGTTCTCAGCAAGCGAATTCATGTATCGAATGATCCCACGATTGTCGACGGTGAGGACTCCGTCGTGCTCGGTGAATCGGCCCAGATTCTCGGCGCCATTGAGTCGGCCCGAGAAGCCCTGGTCCAACACGCGCGCAACCATCGAGCGAAATTGCGCATCGCGGCGCTGAAAGCGCTCGTGCTCCAAAAGGTTGCGGTTGCTACTGACTGCCGCGATCAGTCGATTCGAACGATCGCGGACAGGGAAGACCTCCTGGAGGGTTGGCGCACCCCAGACCAGCGTGCCGCTCACCAGCGCGTGCTCCTTGCGGTCCTGGAGAACACGAAAGATGCGATTTCGATCGCGGCGCAAGAATCGGTGTCCTGTCTGAGAGCGCGGATACAAAGACGGAACGGGATTGGGCGCGGCATGCGACACGACCACCGCGTCGTCGCCGGCGCGCGCGCACACCAGAAGGTCCGCATGGGCGATATCAGCCAGCAGCGGCAGCGCCTTGAGGATCCGCTCGAGGTAGGCCCGGTCCTCCGGCTCGAGGTCGGTGCACCCGTCGTAGGTGCCTAAGAGCTTACTGCTCTCCACGGCGATCGTACGGTATCCAGGCTCCAGCGATGCTGCCCACGGTGGCCCCCCAGAGCTGCGCGTGGTCTATCGAGCGATCTCGAAGGCGCGAGTTTCGCGAACGACCGTGACACGAACCTGACCCGGATACTGAAGGGTTTCCTCGATCTTCTTGGCGATGTCCCGGGCCAAGCGAATGGACCCGAGATCATCGACCTCCTCCGGTTTGACAATAATACGCACTTCGCGGCCTGCCTGGATTGCGAAGCTCTTCTCGACGCCCTGGAACGAGTTCGCAACCTGCTCCAACGCCTCGAGGCGCTTGATGTAGTGCTCGACGCTCTCGTGCCGGGCGCCCGGCCTCGCCCCGCTGATGGCGTCCGCGGCCTGCACGATCACGGCTTCGAGACTCACCGCTTCCGGATCCGTATCGTGGTGCTCGATGATGGCGTCAACCACGCGCTGTGACTCGCCAAATCGGCGGACAAAGTCGGCGCCGATCACGTGGTGCGGGCCCTCGACCTCGTGGGTCATGACTTTCCCGAGATCGTGCAAGAGCGTGGCTCGCGCGGCGACCTCCGCGTCTGCCCCGAGCTCGCACGCCAGCATGCGCGCGATTTGGGCGGCCTCGACCGAGTGACGGAGCTGGTTCTGGCCGTAGCTCGTCCGATACTTCATCCGGCCGAAGACTTTGAGAACCTCCGGGTGCAGCCCGTGCACGCCTGCTTCGAGCGCTGCCTCCTCGCCCGCCGCCAAGATGCCTTCCTCCACCTGCACGGTGGCCTTGGCGACAACCTCCTCGATTCGTGCGGGGTGGATCCGTCCATCTGCGACGAGCTGCTGCAGTGCGACGCGCGCGACCTCGCGACGAATCGGGTCAAACCCGCTGATCATCACCGCGTCGGGCGTTTCGTCGATGATCAGATCGACGCCTGTGGCTGCCTCGAGCGCCCTGATGTTTCGACCCTCGCGGCCGATGATGCGCCCCTTCATCTCCTCATTGGGTATCGGCACCGTCGTGACGGTCGTCTCGCCGATGTGATCTCCCGCGAGTCGCTGCACGGCCAGCGTGATCAGCCGGCGCGCCTCTTCGTCGGCGTTGGCCCGCGCTTGATTGACGATGTACCGGGCCTGTCGTGCGGCCTCCTCCCGCATCTCGCCTTCAAGCTGCCCGAGCAGCACGCCACGCGCCTCCTCGGTGGACATTTGCGCCACGCGCTCCAGCTCGCGGCGTTGGCCTGCGCGGAGCTCGTCCACCTCCCGGCTTCGAGCTTCGATCTCCCGTTCGCGCTCCGAGAGCCTGCTCTCGCGGCTATCCAACGAATCAAGCTTGCGGTCGAGTGACTCTTCCTTGGCGCGGAGCCGCTGACTTTCCGCCTTCAGCTCGCCGCGCTGCGACCGAATCTCGTTCTCGGCCAGACTCCGAACCCGAATTGCCTCTTCCTTTGCCTCGAGAAGCAGCTCTTTGCCTTTCCCCTCAGCTTCCATCACGATTTGCGCAGCCGCCGCCTCACGCTCAGCTGCACGACTGATAATCCCGCGGCGAATCGCAAGCCCCCCAACCACCGCGCCCAGCAGCGCCGCCAGGAGAGCCACGATCACGACTCCGATGATCTCCACCGTTCAATGCCTCCCCGTTGCTCCAAACTCATCAACTGAACATCTTCGTTTATCGTCAAGTTGTGGAACTCCAATCGCATGATATCTGTCCATTTTTGTGGCTGTCAACCGATATCAATGGGACATCTTTGATCATTTACGTGCGGGCTACAGGCATACAGGAGAAACGACGGCCCACCATCAGTTGCCTCGGGGGCGACTTGCTGGTTCCTAACGTGTGATACAAGGAGAGTGCCCCGTCGAGCAGGGTCCTCTCCTTCGTGGTTGCCCGCCTCAGAGTTCTGGAGACCTGGCGCAACGTCTCCTCCATGTCGCCGAGCAGCTCGGCGATCGTTGGATCGCTGAGCGCTGCCTCGTGCCGGAATCCAGAATGTGTTGACGCGATTGTGACACGCTCAATCGATGGGTCCCGCAAGTCGGCGGCGACAGAGACGCGTATGAACCGAACGAAGGAGGTCGATGCCTGTCGGGTCAGCATCTACTCGTGCTGCTCCTCCGCCAGCGCTTGGACGACGCGCAGCCCTCAGCCGGTCCGCAGCCCGATTGACTTTTTGATCCCGACCAGGCGGCCCGCCGGGGGCCGAGCGAAAACACCAGGAACCGCGCTCGCCGTCGTCAACGTATCGCCAGGTGATAGTGCGATCGACGCAGCGTGACCGGCGTCGTCGCGGCCACGACCAGCACCCGGCGATCGACCGCTCGACCGTCGGAAGTCCACGTGGCGTGGCCTTGCTCGTCGACCGGGACGACTTCCACCCGAACGTCCGACCCCGAGAATTCCACGGCGCGGAGGGACCAGCGTTGCCGAAGGATCGGATCGATCCGCGCCCAGCCTTCTGCGCGCCAATCTGCGTCGCTCTCTTCGACGCACGCAGAGGGGTCGTCCGAATCGATGCGCACCCGGTCGATCGCCACACCCTCGCGCACTTCAGCATCGTCCGTCACGACCCAGAATCCGATCATCACCCGGCTCCCGAGAAATGATGTGAGGTCGATGGACTGGTCGATCCGGTGCGGCGAGACGTTCGACCCGCTCTGACCCGTGTAGCCGATCCCAAGATTTGAGCCAGTCGGGTTCGTCGCCGTCATGTCGCTCGCCCGGAGCAGTTCCCAATGCCGACCGCCGTCGCGGGAGGCGACAACGTACGCATAGTCAAAGTCGCGCTCCAGATCGAACCATAGCGAATAGCGGAGCTCTGCGCGCGTCGCCCTGGTCAAATCGATCGTGTGCGTCAAAGACGCCACCGAATCGTCCGCGCGTACCGCGTACCACAGGCTCGGCCGGTCACCGAGGGGGGCGCCGATGACGGGAACTTCAGAATCACCGACGAAATCAACAGTCACAGGCCCATCAGTCGGCAGATCAAAGTATTCGGCGCCAAATTGGGCCGCGGTCACCTCGGCCGGCGCCACTCGCTCGATCTTCCGAGGCCGCGGCGCGTCGGGGGCATCGCCCGTGTACGGCTGAACACCGCCGCCCGGCCGCGCGCCAACAACATTGGCGACGGCCCAATCCATGAAGACGTCGGGGAACAGGGCTGGCACGCCGCAGGACGGCGCCAGTCCGCTTCGCGAGAGTCCGCGGTCGTCGAGCCGCAACAGGCACGAAAACGCTCCCGTGCCGAATCGATCGATCACATACCGCAAAAACCAGGCGGCGGCCTGATAATGGCCCGATGCTGGCTCTGCGCCTTGACCGTCGCCAGCCCACGAAGTGAGGGGGATATCCGGGTTCGCGCTGAAAGATCCGGACGCGATCGGCCAATTCGGAACGACGAGCGCGGGCATCATGAAGCCGAGCCCCTCTTTCACCCACGTGTCTTCGGATCGCTTCACATTTCGGTGGACGAGATGGGTGAATTCGTGCGTGAGGGTGGCAAGATAGTCCGGCGACCCAATCGAAGCCACGCGCAGGTTTATGAACACCATGTCGCGCTCGTTTGAGAAGGGCGCGATCGTAACCGGGTACGAGTCCAGCGACGACGAGTAGCCGGCCACACCGGGTACGTCACCATTGAAGACCGTGATTCTCGGATCATTGTCGACGCCCGGGAATTCCTCGTTCCCGATCAGCCGCCTGACCTCTGGATAGATGCGCGTGTCGAAGAACTCCGCCGCGCCTTTGAGATCGGAGTCCGACACCGAAAACTGAGGCTCGACGTACCAGTACGCGTGGCGAGTCACCAGACGGAGGGTGGCTTCTGTACGGAGGGGACGAGGCACGTTCTGGGCAACGATCCAGAACTCGTCGGTTTGGCCTAGGGCATAGTCCGGGGGATCGGCGTTGGCGATGAGCCGCGGGGATGGATCGATCTCCAACGCAGTGGCGAGGGACCTGAGGTCCCGCGGACGAGGAGCAGCGGCCTGAATCGCTCGAAGGGAACCGTCGGGGGATGGGGTGGCAGCCGGCTGAGTGATTTGCGCAGGCGCCCAGAGTGGAATAGCCGTCAGCAGGGCGACCACCGCGCCGGCCGGCAATCGCATGCGATGGGCGCTAGACGGGTGCTTTGGTAGCTCGGTTCGCGAGAGTGTAGATCTGAGTCGTCGAAATATTGACGTGTCCGAGCAGCTCTTTGAGGTCCCGAAGCGGCGTGCCATTTCCGAGATGATGGAGGGCGAACGAATGCCGGAGGGCGTGTGGGGTGATGGGCACGTTGAGGCCGGCGATTCGCGCCCGCTCGCGCATGATGAGCCAGAACCCCTGGCGCGTCAATCGCGTCCCGCGGTGATTGAGAAAGAGCGCCGATGGGCCCGCGGCCTCAGCGCGAGCCAGATACGGCCGACCGTTCAGGCGGTAGTCCTGAAGCACGATCCGGGCCGAATCCGCGAGCGGAATGGCGCGCACGCGCCCGGCGCGACCGCGGCACGAGACGATCGAGGCGTCGAAGTCCACGTCCGGTTCGTCGAGCGCCACAAGCTCGCTGACGCGCATTCCGGAGTGGTAGAGAAGGGTGAGCATGGCTCGATCGCGAAAATCGTCGGGCATGTCGCCAGCGCACCCAACGTCCAGCAGCGCGCTCACGTGCTCAGGATCAACAGCCTGCGGCGCAGCACGATGCACGCGTGGGGAATCCACCGCGGCGGCGGGATTGTGCGAGATGAGCCCGATCTCCGCCGCGTAGTGACAGAACGACTTCACCGCCGCGACTTTTCGCGCAACCGTGGCCTGGGCATATCCCTTCTCCCGAAGATGCAGGACGAATCCAGCAACAGTCCCGGGGTCGAGCAGCGAGCCCTCTGCCACCGAAGACACGCCAACGACGTTGGTGAGCCGAAGGTATTGCGAGAATTGCCGAAGGTCGTTGCCGTACGCGGCGATCGTGTTCGACGCGACGCGACGCTGATCCGAGAGATGGAAGAGAAATTGATCGATGTGCTCTGACAGGCCATCGGCCACAGCAATACCTCCCAGCGACTACCGGTTCGCCCCGCGCGTCACCGGCGGAACCGTGGCGCCGGTGCGCGCGTCGCGCGAGCGGCCAGTTCGCGCGACCACTTCCAAACGTTGATCCAGTTGGGCCGCCGATACTCCGATCCCTCCAGGACGAACCCGGGGATGCTCCGAAATATGTCGTTCCATTGGGCCGCGTCCGCTCGGGCCTTGACGATCATCTCCACAGGCGAAAGCGACCGGATCAGCTCGGTAATCAGATGCTTCACCATCCCGGCATGGACGATCTCACCCTCTGTGGCGATGTCTCGGATGGTAAGGACGTCGTCGACGCGCATGTGCCAGTCGACCAGCGCCGCGATCCGCCAGTCCCGCGCGCGCGGGTCGTATCGCTCCAGCACCAGCAACTCGCCCCGGGTGGCCGGGGCACGATAGCTTTCCCGACGCCCCTTCCCCTCGGGGTGCGATAACGCAGCGCCCATCGCCTGACGGATGACCGGTACGTCCTCCAACGTCGCTGTTCGGATGCGATACGACAACTCCTCCGCAGCCATGGTGTCTTGCCATTCCTTTGCCGGCCACGACAGATCTTCTGTCTAGTTGCCGAATTATTTTTCAGAATCGGTCACGGGGCCGTTACACGCCGTCCACAGGTCATCACAACTCGATATCGCGCGACAGATGCAGCTTACATAGCTGCGGGCTCCGTCATACTCCCTTCGTCGATCCGCGGCATCGTATAGCCGACGCCAGGGCGAGTCGCGACGTACTTCGTGCTGTTCGCGTTCTCACCGAGCTTTGCCCGAAGGCGGGCCACGTTGACGCGCAGGAGGTGCGCCTCGTCTTGATAGCCGTTGCCCCAGACCCGAAGCAGGATCTCCTCTTGCGTGAGAGTCCGCCCGACGTTCTGGCCAAGGCATGAGAGCAGTCGATACTCCGTCGGCGTGAGAGCGATCTCCCGGCCCCCGAGCTTCACGAGATGTTGGCCATAGTCGATCACGAGATCGCCATTCGCGAGCACCGAGGCACCGCGATCGTCCGCCCCGAAGTTCGCGCGCCGGAGGACGGCGTTGACCCGCGCGAGGAACTCGCGCGGGGCGAAGGGCTTGGTGACGTAATCGTCGGCACCAGCTTCCAGACCGCGAACGATGTCCGCCTCATCATCCTTGCCGGACAGGATGACCACCGGCAGCCAGGTGAACTCCCGCAGCCGCGTGAGGACTTCGCACCCATCCATTCCTGGCATCACGACATCCAGCACCAAGAGGTCTGGCTGCTGAGTCTCGACGAGGTCGATCGCGCCGGGACCATCGCTGGCCGACACGACTCGGTGGCCTGCCTGCTCCAGATTCTTTCGGAGGAGCCTGATCATCTTCGGGTCGTCGTCAGCAATCGCTATGCACGCCCCGTTTGCGGTTTTCGGGTACACGTCCGCCTCCTGATCGCTCTGTCAAATGCGCAATGGACCGCCGAGGTCCAAGTCATGTCTGTGGCGCGTCCTGATCATCGAACCCAGCGATGGCGTCACCCGCTGCCCGAGGCACGGTGAACGAGAAGGTGCTCCCCTCGCCGGGCTCGCTCTCGACCCAAATGCGGCCACCGTGGGCCTCGACGATTCCCTTGCAGATCGCCAGGCCTAATCCATTTCCGCTGATGCCCCGGCTCGTCGCGGTGTCCGCGCGCTGATACGGGCGGAATACGCGATCCCATTGGTGGCGGGGGATTCCAACGCCGGAATCGGCCACTGAGATTACCACTTCGGCGTCGGTAGCCGTGGCGCGCACCGAGATCGCTCCGCCGTCCGGAGAATATTTCGCGGCGTTCTCCAGAAGGTTGCTCAGTACCTGACGCAGGCGCTTGGCGTCGCCCAGGATTGAAAGCTCTCGGGGAACGCGAACGTCGTACTGGTGATCGGGCGAGCGCACGCTCGACAGCGTTTGCTGCACTAATCGCTCTACCGAAAGGGGGTTCTTCTCGATCTTGAGCACACCCGCCTCGATCTTGGATAGGTCGAGGAGATGATTCAGAAGGTCGCGCAGGCGATCCGCTTCCTCCTCAATGGTTTCGAGGAACGAGCGCTGCTCGTCCGGCGGCATGTCGCTCCCGGAGTCTACGAGCGTTGCCGCGTACCCCTTGATATTCGCGAGCGGGCCGCGGAGATCGTGAGAAACGGCGTTCAGCAAATCGGTCTTGAGCCGGTCCAACTCGCGATAGGTCGAGACCTTTCCTGACTCTTCTTGCAAGCGAACGTTCTGGAGGGCGATGGCCGCCTGGTGCCCCAGCGTTTCGGCGATGCGGGTCTCGCCGGGTGTGAAGGGGCCGCCTTCTCTGCGCCGAAGCTCGATGTGTCCAACCAGGGTGTCGCCAGTGCGGAGCGGCACCCGCAGGTCGGCATGGTCCGGCCCACCTGCCTGATCTCGTTCCAAAGCGCGGGTGGGGAAGTAGGCAATGGGCGTGTACGAGCCCCGCGACGCGGAGTCCGCCAGGTACACCGACCCGCGGTCCAGCGGAATTCGCGACCGAATCGACTCGAGCAGGTACCAGGCAACGTCGTTGAGCGACCGCGCGGTGCCTGCCTGGACCGCGAAGCGATGGACGAGCGTGGCCTCCCGAAGCTGATTCTCCAGCTCGTCGTGAAGCTCGAGGTGCCGGAACGTCGTGGCGATCTGCGCGGCGATGAGGGCAGCTTTCTGTTTGTCCCAGTGGCTGAAGGCACGATCTCCGCGCGCCCGGACCAGAACGAACACTCCAATCGGCGCTTCTTCCCCGAGGATTGGCACCCCGAGCAGCGGCCCGGCGTCGAGGAGCGTGGCGAGGAAGCGATCGACGCGGGAATCGGCTGACCCGGCGTCGCACGCTTCCGAGGCGCCGGTCCGGACAATGCGAGCGGCAAGCGCGTAGGGGTCGGTGATCGAAATGCGACGACCGAGGAGACCTTCGGGCAAACCAGGCTTGGGTCCGAGGGCGCGGAGCACGAGGACATCCGATTCCACGACCCACACGAAGGCAGCGTTGGTGCGCAGCACTTCCATCGCGAGGCTGCACGAACGATTCATCGTCTCCTGCGGCGTAACGGTCTCACTGGTGTTGCCCTGCAGTGTGAGGAGACGACCCTCCAGATCGAGCGACGCAGCCAGGCGCTCGTCCGCGTGGCGACGGTTACGCACGCGCAGCACTTCACGAGCGCCCAGGCAGGCTCCCACCAGCAGAGCAAAATCCGGGACAAACAGGGTTCCCCCTTCGACAACGAGCAGGGCCATCACGAGACCCGCCGCTCCGAGAAGCCCGGGCAACAGGAACGGAGGACGGATGCGATCGTGGTCGAGCAAGTCCGCCGTGGGAGCGCTCACCTGGCCGCTCACGATCGATGCCAGCATGACGGCGAATGCCAAAGCGTTCAGAACTGGCGCCGCGATGAAGAGTCCTGCCAGCTTCGTCGACTCGAGGCCCGGCAAGAGGTTTCCGACAAAGAGAAACGCGATCCCGAGCGCCACGCCCCACACGCATCGTCTCCGACCGGTAGCGAGCTGCGGGGCCACCACGATGGCCGTGACCAGGGGCAGCACCAGATCGGCGGAACGAATCGTGGACTCAGCCATCTGCACCGGTACGATCACCTTGAGCAGGGAAAGCCCGCCTACGGTCCACAGCGCCAGGGTCGAGAGGACGGCGACGACGTCGACGACCGTTGCAACGAGTCGTTCGGTGGACCCGCGAAGCTCCGGCCACGCGAGCTGGCCGGCCGTTACCCCGATTGCGAAGACGAAGAATCCGGCTTCGACCCAGGTGCTGCCGAGGCCCTGACGACCGGCAACCGCGCTCACAATCCAGCCGACACACGACACCGCGACAGCCGCCCATGCGAGCTGGGTATCGGTGCGACGGCGAGCGGCCCATGCGCTTGCCAGCCCGCAGGCGAGCGCTCCGATCGTGCCTGGCGCAATGCCCGCCGAGCGGCCGATCACCATTGCGAAAAGGAGCGCCACAGTCCATTGCACTGGACCGAACGCGATCTCGGAGATAGAGGACAGGCGGCGCAGGCGTCGGCGGTATTCCGAGCGCACCGGCAAACTGATGAGAGCAGGACGGTTATTGGAGCGACCCTGGCGATCAGCGACGCGCGCTCGATACATAAACCGACCGATGCTCCTGCCGGCTCACGGCGGTTACGGTTGCCGCCTCAAAATTGGTCCTTTATGACAAGCAGCCATTGTACACTGATCGCACGGCCAGCGTCGCCGATCAACGGCTCGCCCGCGGTCACCAGAATGTCCAACCACGGCACACGAGTGTACAATGGCATGCAGTGCTGCGATGGGGGCGATCGGTGAGAACCGTCCGCGACGTCTCTTCCGGCGGCGTGATCACCCGACTAGCCGGTTCGACCCTCGAGGTGGTCCTCGTTGGGCGCGCGCGGCCGGAGCGGTGGAGCATTCCCAAGGGCACCCCGATCGCGGGTGAGACCCTGGAACAAACGGCGATGCGAGAGGTGCGCGAGGAAACAGGCATCTCCGTGCGGATCCTCGAGCCCCTCGGCGACATCACCTACTGGTTCTCCGCGCGCGGCGTGCGCCACCACAAGACCGTCTATTTCTACCTGCTAGATGCGATCAGCGGAAGCGTCAACGACCACGACTGGGAAAATGACTTTGTCGAATGGCTGCCGGAGGTCGAGGCGATCAAGCGCATGTCCTTTGCCAGCGAGGTCGAGATCGTCGAGCGGGCACTCCGGCGGACACGCGCGCGCTTCGGCACGGGGTTTCCCCCGCCTGTGGCAACGTCATAGGTCGGCCATCGGTGACGAACGGGTGACAACAACAGCAGATCCCGGTCGGGTTGAGTCGCTGGAAGCGCAGATCCGCGATCTGCAGGCCGTTTATGCGCAGCTCGACGCCTACGCCAAGGACCTGAACCGCACGTACCTGGAGCTGCGGCTCCGCCTCCAGCAGATGACGACGCTCAGTGCTCTTGCGACGCGCCTCGCCGGCGCTCGAAACGTTGACGCATGCATTCGCATCTGCGCCGATGGAATCATCGACCTGTTCCCCGACTCCGTCAGCGCGATCTACCTCGAAGACCACCACGAGGCGCTGAAGCTCGTCGCTGCGCGCCCGCACGACGACGCACCGACGGACCTCTTCGACGGACTTGCGGCCGAGGCGCTCTGCGGCGACGAACCGATGGCGCGGCACATCCAGCAGGGTGGTCAAGGCCAGGAATTCGTGGCGATGCCGCTGCGAACCCGCGGAAAATCGTTCGGCGCCATCGTCGTCCTTCGACAGCAGCAGTTTGACGAGGACGACCTCCGTGTCATGGATCTGATGGCCAACAGCGCCGCGGTCACCATCGCCAATGCGCGCCTCTACCAGCAGACGCGCCGCCTGGCGATAACGGATCCGACAACGGGACTGTTCAATCTCCGCCAGTTTCGGACCGCTCTCGCTCAGGAGATTCAGAAGGCCAAGCGGTTCAAGTACCCGATCGCGGTCATCATGGCCGACATCGACAATTTCAAGGCCTTCAACGATTCCTTCGGCCACCCGAAAGGCAACGTCGCCCTGCGCAAGATCGCCCAGACGATTCTCCAGAACCTGCGGCAGACCGACTTGGTCGCGCGCTACGGCGGGGAGGAGTTCGCCGCCATCCTTCCTGGGTGCGACCAGCTTGCACTCCTGCAGGTGGCGGAGAAGGTCCGGCAGGCCGTCGAACGGCTGTCCTTCCCCGTTGGCCCCGATCGACCGCGCGCACGCCTCACGCTGAGCATCGGTGGGGCTTGGCAGGCCGCGCCATACACCGACGCAGCCACGCTCCTCTCCGCTGCTGACCAAGCCCTCTACGAGGCTAAGGAGCGAGGACGCAACAGATCCTACATTCGGCCTGACTGATGGGGCCCGTTCAGGCTGGCGGTATAATCGTCTGGCGCGATCGGATCGTCCTCCGGCGGACCCTTCGGGGGGAATGGGTGTTTCCGAAAGGCTGGGTGGATCCGGGCGAGACCCTGGAAGAAACCGCCATCCGCGAGGTGCGCGAGGAAACCGGCGTCAAAGCGGAGATCATCGGGCAAGCCGGGACCGCACCGTATCAATCCGACGGAGAGACTCGCGACGTTGCGTACTTCTTCATGCGGGTCACGGATAGCCCGGAATGGGCAGAGCATGCCGGAATTGACGCCGCTGCGTTTCCGATTGCGGAGGTAGGGGACGTGCTCACATTCGACAACAATCGTGAGCTGTGGTCGCGCGTAGCGGGCCAGGTACGTCAGCTCATCCGCAATCGCCGAGGCTGGTCCAGCTCCTAGCCCGGCCGCGGGTGAGCGTTTCGAACCTCGTTTCGTCCTCGGACGCTCGACCATTCTGCCCCCTGTGTGGGCACATTTCGACTGAAAAGGAGCAGCAAGCGTGGGATCATATGCATACTTCCGAAAGCGCATTGTGCCGTTGGAGGAGGCCAAGGTAGGCATCATGACCCACGCCCTCAACTACGGGACCGGCTGTTTTGAGGGCATCCGCGGAAACTGGAACGACGCCCACGAGCAGATCTACCTGTTTCGCATGCGTGAGCACTACGAACGCCTCAAGCGCAGCGCCCACATCCTTCGCATCGACATCCATGAGTCGGTCGACGAGTTGTGCGATCTGACGGTGGAGCTCGTCCGGATGAGCGGGTTCCAGGAAGACGTGTACATTCGGCCGATCGCGTACAAGTCGGCGGAGTTCATCGGACTTGGGATTCGCGATCTGGAGAGCGACCTCAACATCTTCGTCGCGCCATTTGGAGCCTATCTCGAGGGGGACGGCGTGCGATGCTGCACGTCCTCCTGGCGGCGCGTGCCCGACACGGCGATTCCCGGGCGCGCCAAGGTGACTGGGATCTACATCAACAGCGCGCTGGCCCACCTGGAAGCGCAGGAAAATGGATACGACGAGGCCATCATGCTCACTCAGGACGGCAACGTCTCTGAGGGGCCCGGCGAGAACGTGTTCCTCGTCTCCGATCACCAGCTCGTGACGCCGTCGCCCGCCGAGGGCATCCTGATGGGAATTACGCGCAACACGGTCATCGATCTGGCGCGCAAAGAGCTGGGCATGGAGACGGTCGAACGCCAGATCCCCAGGTCGGAGCTGTATACGGCGGAAGAATGCTTCATGACCGGCACGGCCGCGCACCTGACTCCGGTCCTGGACATCGACCATCGGACGATCGGGTCGGGCCGCCCGGGTCCGGTCACGCTCGAGCTGAAGCGCCTGTACGTCGACATCATCCACGGCAACAATGAGCAGTACCGAAAGTGGTGCACGCCCGTGGCCCCTGCGATCGTCGGCGCCTGACGACCATGCCCGTCGTGACAGTCTCCCGTCAGTTCGCGAGCGGCGGCGGAGAGATTGCCCAGCGCGTCGCGCAGATCCTCGACGCGCCCCTTCTCGACCGGCAGCTCATCTACGAGGTAGCCCTGCGTCTGGGTCTCCCCGAGGACGTCGTGAGTGAGCACGACGAGCGCGGGGAGACCCTGATCAGCCGGCTGGTGAACGCCCTGCGCGTGAGCTATCCGGATGCGTCATCGCCGCCGGACCTCGTCGAGGCCCCCGGCGACGTGATGGACCTGTCCAATCGAACGTACGTCCAGGTGACCGAGCAGGTCATTCAGGAGGCCGCGCGGAGCAGCAACGCGGTGATCGTCGGCCGCGGAAGCCAGTTCGTCCTTCGAAACCATCCCCGGGCGCTGCACGTGCACATCTACGCGCCGTTCGATCTGCGCGCGCTCTCGGTCGTGAAGGAGCAGGGCGTGAGTCGACAGGAGGCGGAGCGCATCGTCCGCGACTTCGATGGCGCCCGGGCGCGGTATGCGCGCCACTTCTACCACGCGGATTGGCAAGCGCCTCAGAACTATCACCTGTTGATCAACGCGGGCTACGTCGGTCGAGAGCTCGCAGCGGATCTCATCTGCCAGACCGCCCGCAGCATGTAGCGCCAGCACGACACCAAGCCATCACGCTGTCCCGCCGTTTCCGTCGGGCCCGGAGGGCGCCGCGGCCGTCGCCAGCGGCGGGGAGCCGGCCGCGGGTCCCCCTCGGCGTTACTCGTCTTCTTGCCAGGAATACGAGCCGAAGGCCCAATCCAACAGCGCCGAGCAGTCCGCGTAGGTGTCGGCGCTCCGCAACGCGACGACGATCACGCGATGCCCATCTCGCGTCGCGGACCCCACGATCGCTCTGCCGGCTGCGTCCGTGAACCCGATCTTGACGCCATCGGCGCCCGGGTACCGCCACAGGAGCTGGTTGAGGTTGGAGAGCGAATAGCCTTTCCCATGGGGAGTGTCATAGGTCCGCGCCGCGGCCAGCGACCGAAAGGCTGGATTGCGCATTCCTTCACGCGCCAACATGGCCATGTCATACGCGGACGCGACGTGCCCGGCGGCGTCGAGACCGTGGGGATTTACGAAGTGCGAGCCGGTGAGGCCCAAAGACCGGACTTTCTCGTTCATGAGGTCCGCGAAGGACTCTTTGGTTCCGGCCACGTATTGCGCCAGGGCGAGAGCCGCGTCGTTGCCAGAAGGAAGCATCATCCCATAGAGCAGATCTTCGACCGTCAACTGTTCGCCTGGGTACAGACCCATCACCGTGCTGTCGGTCATCTTCCTGCTGTCCACGTGCACGACCACATTGTCGGTCAGGTTCGCGTGGTCGAGGGTCACGAGAGCGGTGACAATCTTCGTCAAGCTTGCAGGGGGGACCGGCGTATTGGCGTCCTTGGCCCAGAGGATCTCCCCCGACTCATCGTCGACGACCACGGCGTGCTCCGCGCTGATCAGCCCGGGGGAGAGATCGCGAACCTTGCGGGGTCCTGGCGCCTGGACCGACGGTGGGTCCACTGAGGCAACTTGCAGAACGAGTCCGACCACGACCTTCCCGGGAGAATCGAGCCCATTCATGCGAAGCAGCGCGTCGACGGTGAGTCCAAACCGCGTCGCGATACTCTGGACTGAGTCCCCGAGCCGCGCTCGATACGTTCCCGGGAGCCCGCGGGCGACCGCGTGAAACTGCGGTGAAGGGAGCGCCAGCTCGGCGGGGGGCGCCGCGGGCGCGACCTGGTCGCGTGCTACCCATCCGTATCCCGTTCTCCGTGACGTGGGATCTCTGGGCCAATACACGAACAAGCGATCCGCTGCGCCCTCCCCCGACACTTCCAGGTTCGTTCCCGCCGGAACCGTCCCGATGCGGTCGCTGCTATCCGCTCCGGCGAACAAGGTCAGGTCGCTGGAGGCGGCGACCCAGTCCGCCGGCGGCCCCGACACCCCAACGTCCGCCAGGTCAACCCACCCCTCCGAGACCGCGCCAGGGGGCGCGCTCTGGACGTGAAAGCGATCCGCCTCGGCGCCAGCGACTTTCAGATACTGCCACTGCGGCAGGGACGCTACAGACGAACCGCCGCTGGGCGCGTTCCAGAGAGTGGTCCCACGAGCCGTCTGAACCCAGGCGGGCAGGCTCAACGGCGCCGCGGCCTGCTCCGCCCCCTGGTGGCCGAGATCTGCCGCGCTCGCCGACCCCGGTTGCCGCAGGGCCCCGAGGACCGGGTCCCTCCCGTCCGCCAGAAGCGCCCGCGTCCGTTGCTGATCGAACCCCTCCACGAGCTGACCGACACCGTAGGTTGCCAGGAGACCCAGGCAGAGCCCCGCCGCGAGCGCGGCGTAGAGTCGCTCGGCGCGCGTCGCGGGCTGCACGACCAGCGCGCGTGCCCAGGAAAGGAGTCTCCGATACGGTGAGCGTACGCGCACTGCGGTCATGACCGCTCGATGCTCCCCTGTTCCGCCGGACTCGGCGCGTCAATCCGCGGCTTTTGTGGGACCGGCTCGACTCTTGACTTGGGCGATGAGATACTCGCCATCCTCATCCGGGAGGCGAATGTACGTTGCATCGCGCACGCGGGCGAGGAAGTGACGCCCGCTCGGCGGGGCGAGAGTCGCCGCTGGCGGAGACTTGTCAACGGCGCGGATCAGCAGCTCTCGGCGGATCGGAACGATCCAGCGCTGACCGCGGCGCGGGTCCGGCAGCGGACCCTCGACCTCGCCCGTCACGGTCGCAACGCCATAAACAATCGAAGGGCCATCAGCATAGTAGATGATGACATCGTGCGGCCTGAGATTGATGGTCGGATCGGAGGCGAGCACGCCTTCGCGCAGATCGAAGAAGTCGTTGTAGTAAACAACCTCATTCGAGAGATCCGAAGGATATCCGTGCACGCGCAGCCAGTACTGGTGGGGCACGGGCAGCGGCGGAGTGGTTTCGCCGGGAGCCACGGCGTCACGGGCGTTCGGTTCGGCGCTCTCTTCTGCCAATCGCCCCCCTTGTCATCCCATCCCGATGCGCCACGCCAATGATACCGGACATCCCACGGCATGCCGTCCCAGATGTCACACAATTCATTCGGAACTAGTTCCAAATTGTGCTGATCCGGGTCTCAGTCCCCTCACGCCCGCGCGGTCACGCCTTTCCCGGCAGGACGAGGTACTCCCGCATCACCTCGTACAGCTGCTGCCGATCCTCGCGGATCGCAGGATTGAGGCCGTAATGGTTGATCACTCCGACCGATTGTTCGAACCATTCACCCCAGCAGCTTCGGCACACGTTGTCGTACACGAGCTGTCCGATCTCGCCCGCGAGTGGCGGTCGCGGTAGGCCAGGTCCCTTCTCGCCGCATCGCGTGCACTTGACCTGGTGTTCCTCAGCCATGGTTCTCGCGCTCCAGACGCGCCTTCAGGAACGTGATGGTGTTGATGTCGCTCGGATCCACGTCGTTCACGAGCGCGAGGTAGTAGCTTACGAAGTCGCCTACGTAGCTTGTCGAAAGCACGTGCTCGAGCGGGGAGGTCCCCCGCGCGTTGACGACCTCCGTGGCGACCCCCCACCGTGCCAGCAGCTCCGCCGTCACGCGCTCCCGCACCCGGACTCGGGGATTGTTGAGCGAGCTGGACAGCGTCACGACGAGCACGTGCGGCGCGATGTCCGTGGGAAATTGATAGCCGAGGACGGCGTTGTGGTTCAGCTCGGGGAGAACCTCGAAGAACGACCAGTGTTTCGCGTTCTCGTTGAGCTGCCCCTTCCAACGACGGGCGACATCCGCGAGCAGGCCGCCCGCGTACACCAGACCGAGCTTGCCATAGAGCCGCTGCGCCAAACGCTTGGCGGGATTCGACTCCGCCGGGACGTCGGGCCCGATGGTGGCGAGCATCTGCGACAAGGTGGTAGCGGCGCGATCGACATCGGGGGCGCGATCGCTCAGGTATCTCAGGCGGCAGAGCACGCCGAGCATCAGGACCATCGAGTACCCGATCGCCTCGCGCGGCTGGCCCGCGAACGCGAATCGCGCCACTGGCACACCGTGAGACTGCGCGCGATCGAGGAGCGGCCCGCCCTGTGTCAGAGCGATAAGGCGGGCTCCTCTTTCGAGAGCCTGGTCGAACGCCGAAAGGGTTTCTTCCGTGGCGCCCGAGAAGCTTGAGACGACGACGAGGGATCGCCCATCGACGTACCGCGGAAGGTCGTAGCCTCGAACCACGGCGATCGGCACGCGCGCCTCATCGTCTGCCAGGGATCGGACCAGGTCCCCGCCGATCGCCGACCCGCCCATTCCGCAGATGACGATATTTGCCGCTTCGGCGTGGGAGTCGGGGAGGTCGAGATCGCGCGTCATCGCCCACGCGTCTCGAATCTGTTCGGGCAACCCGAGGATGCGTTCGAGCATGCCCAGTCCATCAACGTCGGCGAACTGCGGCGGCTGGTCGAGGTCGATCACGGTACGCCCGCAATCGAACGACCGACGTCCAGCAATCGGGAGACTCGGGCTGCGCTCGTGGTTTCCGTGTAGATCCGCAGCAGCGGCTCAGTGCCGGAGAACCGGATCAAGAGCCAGGAGCCATCATCCAACATGAATTTTTTGCCGTCAACGTCATTCGTGGAGACCACGGGGCTTCCATCGATCACGGCCGGCTGGAATTCGGCGACTTGGCGAAGGATACGCTCCCGCTCGCCCGCATCGAACGTTAAGTCGATGCGGGCGTAAAACGACGGCCCGGCCATGTCGGCCAGATAGCTGAGGAGGTGCGAAAACGGTCGGCCGCGCTGAACCAGCAGGTCGAGAGCGAATAGACCGGCCAGGATCGCGTCGCGCTCGGGGATATGCCCCGCGAAGCCGAAGCCGCCGCTTTCCTCTCCACCCATGATGGCGTTGCTTTCCATCATTTTGGGACCCACGTATTTGAATCCCACCGGCGTCTCGTAGACGGGGACGCCAAATCGCCGGCCCAGACGGTCCGCCATGGAGGTCGACGTCAGCGATCGGACCACCGGTCCTCGCTGGCCCCGCACGTCAAGCAAGTAGAGGAGCAGCAAGCCATAGGTTTCGAGTTGATTGATGAACTCGCCGCGCTCGTCGACGATACCGATCCGATCGGCATCGCCGTCAGTCGCGAGCCCGATGTCGCCATGCTCCGCGCGAATCCGCTCGACGAGGGGCTCCAGGTTCCGTGCGATCGGCTCAGGGTTGTGCATGCCGGGAAATACTGGGTTGCGCTCGCTTCGAATCTCGACAACGCGCGTCGTCCCACCTTCCAGCAGTCGACGGAAATACCCGCTTCCCGCCCCGTGCATGGAATCGACCACCACAGTGAGGCCGGCCTGACGCAGTCGCCGCAGATCCACCAAACGCCCGATCTGCTCGGAGTACGGGGCGACGGGATCGATGATCTGGACGGCGCCTGCGGCTCGGGCCGCCGCGAGGGACATCGTGCGAACGCCGTCGCCCGAGCGCTGAATGCTTCGAATTCGGTCCTCAAGCGCCGCCACGACCTCCGGTGACGCGGATCCAGCATAGTCCGGCTTGTACTTGAATCCGTTCCACTCCCCGGGATTGTGGCTCGCCGTGATGACGACACCGCCGCCCGCGTGGCGGTGCAGGACCGAATACGAAACGACCGGCGTGGGCGCTGGCGCGCCACAAAGGTACGCCCGCAGCCCGTTCGCGGCCGCGACTTCCGCCACCGCGGCCGCGAAATGCTCAGACGCGAACCGGGTGTCATAGCCGATGACGAGCCCCCGGTCCACCAGCCCAGTGTCCCTGAGGTAGTCGGCGACCGCCTGGGCGCAAATCCGGACGTTGGCAAAGGTGAAGTCCTCGGCGATGATGGCGCGCCAGCCATCGGTGCCGAACTCGATTCGGGTATGGGCCCGCGTCGCCGCGGCGGGCGATGCACCTCGCGAGCTGTCCAGCGGCGCGCTCTGGCTCATCATTGCTTCCTCAGACGTTTTCGCCAGTAATTCAACAAGTCTTCCATTGTCTTTGTAAACGGGATGGTGGGAGCCCAGCCAGTCGCGCCACGAAACTTGGACGAATCCCCGCACAACAGCTTGACGTCCGATGGCCGCAGGCGCGTGGGATCGACGCGCTTGTCAATCCGCTTCGAGCTGAGCCCGAGCAAGATATCCAGCATCTCCCCGACCGCGATCGCACGATCGGAGCCGATGTTATAAGACTCGCCAGCATTGCAGTGCTCAAGAGCCAGCCAATACCCCCGCACGATGTCCCGCACGTCGCTCCAATCCCGTTTGCTACTGAGGTCTCCGACTTCCATGACGGGCTCGCGAAGCCCCGCCTCGATCTCGGCGATCTGTTTGGCAAAGCTCGATGTGGCGAGGACCTGTCCTCGGCGCGGCCCTGTGTGATTGAACCCGCGCGTGACCACGGTGTGAAAGCCGTAGCTCTTGTGGTATTGGTACGCCATCATCTCCTGACCAATCTTGCTCACCGCGTACGGGCTCAGTGGTCGGAACGGGTTCGTCTCGCGAATTGGCACCTCGCTTTCGTGAACGAGCCCGTACTGCTCGCTACTGCCGGCGATCTGTATTCGTGGCTCGAGACCCACCCGTCGGATCGCCTCGAACAGGTTGAGCTGACCGAGGACGTTGGTCTGGATGGTCTGCGCCGGACTGTGCCACGAGGTCGGCACGAAGCTCTGAGCGGCGAGGTGGAAGATCCAGTCCGGACGAACGGCGCCAATCATCTGGACCGTGGACGTAGCGTCGCACAGATCGCACTCCACGACATTGACCATGCCGGGACGGGCGTGCTGGCTGAGCGATGCTTCGTCGCGGATCTGCAGCCCCTCCATCGTATTGAGCAACCCGCGGGAAGCGATGTCGTCGAGGTTGTCGAGCCGACTCCGCCACCGCATCGTCCCGAAAATCTCCACGTCGCCGCGATCGAGAAGCATCTCCGCGAGATGGCTGCCGGCCATGCCCGTCAGCCCGGTAATGAGCACCCGCACCCAGTTCCTCCAAACCGAACACGCGCGAACGTCGTCACGTGTGGCGGTAGTGATTGGGACTCGACATCGCGCGAATCAACCCCGAGCGAATCACGCTGCCCGAACCGCCGCGCGCCAGTATGTCACGATGTCCTCGACGGTCTGATTCAGTGGAATGCTCGGCACCCAGTGCGTGCGCGACGAGAAGCGCCGACAGTCGCATACGATCACCGGCGCATCGGACTGGCGCAGGCGGTCCTCCGCGACCTGGACTGACACGGGCACCCGCGAAAGCGCGATGAATCGGTCGAGTAGATCGCGAACGGCGATCGCTCGTCCACTCCCGACATTGTAGGCAGCCCCCTTCTCCCCTCTCAACAGCGCGATTCGATAGGCGCGAACCATGTCGCGCACGTCCGTGAAATCGCGCCGCGCGTCGAGGTTTCCCACTTTGATGCTCGGGTTCCGGATGCCAGCCTCGATCTCGGCGATCTGGCGGCCGAAGCTCGACGCGACAAACCGGTCGCTCTGGCCCGGGCCGATGTGGTTGAACGGGCGAACTCGAACGACGTCCAATCCATGGGTCACGCCGTACTGGTAGGCGAGCAAGTCCTGGGCCGCTTTGCTGACCGCGTACGGGTTCTCCGGGCGCAGGGGCGCGCCCTCGTCGATCGGCGCGCTGCTTCGGCCGTAGATCTCCGAGGAGCTTACGGCGAGGACCCGGGCGCCCGGCGCGGCGCGGTGGACAGCTTCGAAGATGTGCACCGTGCAGGCGATGTTATTGTGCAGCGTCTGAACGGGGTTTGCGAAGGAGTCGTGGACCGATGACTGCGCCGCCAGATGGTACACGTGATCCGGCGCCGCGGTTGTCACCGCGCGGTCGGCCTCATCCCGCGCGGCCAAATCCGCTTCGATCACCGTGAACGCTGGGTTCTGCGCCAGGTCGTCGACGTGCCACTGAACGGGACCGCGCGCGACGCCGAAGACTCTATCCCCGCGTGCCAACGCGAAGGCGGCGAGGTGCTGCCCCGCGAAGCCGCCGACGCCAGTGATCAGGGCCCGCACGAGGACCTGCCTGCCGCGTCGACGGACGCCAGAATTAGCCGACCTTGACCGGGCTCTTGCCCAGACCCGCCAGCTCGCGAAGCTGATCCGCCTTGTCCGTCTCCTCCCACGGCGCGTCGATGTCCGTCCGGCCGAAGTGGCCATATGCGGCGGTCTTTCGGTAGATCGGGCGCCGCAGGCGGAGGTTTTCGAGGATCTTCGCAGGCCGAAGGTCGAAACATTCACGGACGAGGCGATCGATTTCCGGCTCCGGAACGTGATGCGTGCCGAACGTCTCGCAGCAAATCGACACGGGCTTCGCCACGCCGATGGCGTAGGCAAGCTGAACCTCCATGCGATCCGCGAGCCCCGCCGCGACAATATTCTTGGCGACGTACCGCGCCGCGTACGCGCTTGATCGGTCCACCTTCGTCGGATCCTTGCCCGAAAACGCGCCGCCCCCGTGGCGTGCCATCCCGCCATACGTGTCGACGATGATCTTCCGGCCGGTCAGACCAGCGTCTCCCATCGGTCCGCCAATCACGAACCGTCCTGTCGGATTGACGAGGAACTTCGTGCCCTGAAGCATCTCCTCGGGGAGACAGGGCCGGATGACCTGCTCGATCACCTGCTTCCGAATCTCGTCGTTTGTCACACTCGGGGCGTGCTGTGTGGAGATCACGACGGTATCGACGCGCTTCGGGATCCCGTGGTTGTACTCCACCGTCACTTGAGACTTTCCGTCGGTGCGCACCCACGGCAAGATGCCGGTCTTTCGCACCTCGGCGAGGCGACGCGTGAGCCGATGGGCGAATGCGATGGGCATGGGCATCAGCTCGGGCGTCTCATTGCACGCGAATCCGATCATCATGCCCTGGTCACCGGCGCCGATCTCGTCGCCCTCGTCGGACTCTCGGCCAACCCGGGTCTCCAGCGCGGCATTGACCCCCATCGCGATGTCAGGAGATTGGCGCTTTACGGAGACCATCACCGCGCAGGTGTTCCCGTCGAACCCGTACTCGGCGTCCGTGTAGCCAGCTTCGAGGATGGTGGAGCGCACCACGTCCTGGAAATCGATCTGGGCAGAGGTGGTGATCTCGCCCATGACCACCATGAGCCCGGTCGTCGTCGCGGCCTCCGCCGCCACCCGACCGAACGGATCCCGCTCGAGGATCGCGTCGAGGATCGCGTCCGAGACCTGATCGCAGAGTTTGTCCGGGTGCCCCTCCGTCACGGACTCGGACGTGAACAGCAGTCGAGGCGACGACATAAATGTGGTGGTCATGTACCCATCTCCCACGATTCCAGATAGTTTCGCTGCTCCGCTGTGAGCTCGTCGATCTCCATTCCCATGCTCCGCAGCTTGAGCCGCGCGATCTCGCGATCGATTGCGACCGGCACGTCATACACCTTGCGTTCCAGCTGGCTGGCGTGCTTCACCATGTATTCGGCGCAGAGGGCCTGGTTCGCGAAGCTCATGTCCATCACCGCCGCCGGGTGACCCTCGGCCGCCGCGAGATTGATGAGTCGACCATCGCCCAGCAGGAACACGCGATGCCCATTCGGGAACGTGAACTCCTCCACAAACGGTCGAACCTGGCGCCTCGCGGCTTCCTTTTCCATCGCATCGATGTCGATCTCGACGTTGAAGTGCCCGGCGTTCGCGACGATTGCGCCATCTTTCATCGCGCGGAGGTGCGCAATGCCGATGGCGTGAATGTTGCCCGTCGTGGTGACGAAGATGTCCCCGATCCGCGCGGCCTCGGCGATCGGCATCACGCGGTTCCCATCCATCGCCGCTTCGATCGCGCGCGTGGGGTCGACTTCGGTCACGATGGTATTCGCGCCCATACCGCGCGCTCGCGACGCGACGCCCCGCCCGCACCATCCGTACCCGCAGATGACGACGTTCCGGCCAGCGAGGAGCACATTCGTGGCACGAAGGATGCCGTCGATCGTGCTCTGCCCGGTGCCGTATCGATTGTCGAACAGATGCTTGGTATCCGCCTGGTTCACGGCCACGATGGGATATCGCAGGACACCGTTCGCTTCCATGCTCTTGAGTCGGATGACCCCGGTTGTCGTTTCCTCGGTGCCGCCGATGATGTTGGTCAGCAGGTCAGACCGCTTGGTGTGGAGCAAGGTGACCAGGTCGGCGCCGTCATCCATGGAGATCTGCGGGGGCTCGCGGACGGCGCCGTCCAGGTGCGCGTAGTAGGTCGTCTCATCCTCGCCCTTGATAGCGAACGTCGGGATATGGTGATCGGCCACGAGCGACGCGGCCACTTCGTCGTTGGTCGAGAGCGGATTGCTGGCGCACAGGCGGACGTTCGCGCCGCCCGCCTTGAGCGTAATGGCGAGGTTCGCGGTCTCCGACGTAACGTGGAGGCAAGCGGAGAGGCGGATGCCGTTGAGGGGCTTCTCCTGGGCGAAGCGCTCGCGAATCGCCCGCAGCACGGGCATCTGGGAGTCCGCCCATTCGATCCGCAAACGCCCCTGCTCAGCGAGGGAGAGGTCCCGAATATCAAAATCGGCCGGCGTCGTTGTCAAATGGTGCTCCTTTCACGTGGCAGCTTACGGCGCCGTTTCGCCAGGCGCTCAGGCCCCAACTTCAAGCCCTTCGTCGACGAATCGCGTCAAATTGCGGAACGTCGCGTAGCGCTCGAGGACCTCGGCGCTGGTGAGCTGCTGCAGACGCCGAACGCTGAAGTCCTCGACGGTAAAGGATGCGATCGCGGAGCCGTGAATGATAGCGCGCCGAATCGCTTCAGGCGACGTGTCGTCACGACTGGCGAGATACCCGACGAACCCGCCCGCGAAGGAATCGCCCGCGCCGGTCGGGTCCTGCACGTCCTCCTGGGGAAAGGCGGGCGCCACGAATACGCCGTCATCCTGGGAGATCAACAGGGCGCCATGCTCGCCTTTCTTAATCACCACTGCCCGCGGCCCGAGCTGGAGAATCGCGCGGCCCGCGGCGATGAGGTTGGCGGTCCTCGTGTACTGCCGCACCTCACTGTCGTTGAGAAGAACGATGTCAGCTCGACGCATCACCTCGGTCAGGTTATCTCGCGCCGTCTCGATCCAGAGGTTCATCGAATCCATGACCACGAGCTTCGGGCTCCGGATCTGGGTGAGCACTTCGAGCTGAAGGGTGGGCTGAATGTTGGCCAGGAAGACATACTCAGTCTGGCGATAGTCATCCGGTAGGCTGGGGTGGAAATCGGCGAAGACGTTGAGCTGCGTGTCCAGCGTCTCCGCGACGTTCATGTCGTATCGGTATTGCCCGGCCCAACGAAATGTTCTTCCCTCACGAACCTGCAGGCCGCGCAGGTCGATCCGACGTTCTTCGAATATGCTTCGATACGCGTCGGGGAAGTCGCTTCCCACGACCGCGACGAGCTGCACGTCCGTGTAGATGCTGGCCGCGAGGGAGAAGTACGACGTCGTTCCCCCGAGGACGTCGGTCACCGAGCCAAACGGCGTGGTGAGGCTGTCGAGGCCGAGCGATCCCACCACCAGAGCCGGGAGAGCATCAGGCATGAGCGCCACCCGCGAGCCGTTCACCCAATGACGGCTCCTTGCAGCGCCGAGCCACAGGCGCACTTGCGCGCCCGGGGAATTCGCGGCACCAGCTCGTGGATCAACGCCTTGACCCGCTCGTTGTTCGCATTGAACACGCGGATCACCTCCTCGACGGTGACCGGCTGGACGTCGCTGACCCCTTCCAGTCCAACGTCCCAGTCGGTGATGAGCGACACGTTTAGGTAACAGATCTCCAGCTCGCGCGCGAGGATCGCCTCCGGGTACTGGGTCATGTTGATCACCTCCCAGCCCATCCGCGTAAACCACTGGCTTTCCGCGCGCGTGCTGAACCGCGGGCCCTGGATCACCACGACGGTCCCGTGATCGTGCACCGTGATTCCCAGCGACCGCCCCACGTCGCACGCGAGTGCTCGGAGCTCGGAGCAGTACGGGTCCGCCGCGCTGATGTGCACCGAGAGTGGACCATCGTAGAAGGTATCGGCTCGACCGGACGTCCGGTCGACGAACTGGTCACACACGACGAAATCGCCCGGGCGAATCCCCGGTTGGAGGCTGCCGGCGGCGCACGGCCCGAGAATACGGCTCACGCCGAGCTGCCACATCGCCCACACGTTCGCCCGATAGTTAACGCGGTGGGCAGGGAACCGATGGCCGACGCCGTGGCGCGGCATGAAGGCGACCCGACGACCGGCGATCTCTCCGATGGAGACCCGGTCGCTCGTATGCCCGTACGGCGTATTCACGGTGCGCTCAACGGCGTGCTCCAGCAAGCTGTAAAAGCCGGATCCTCCAAAGACGCCGATCTCCGCAACGGACTCGCGCGCCATCATGAGGACGCGCTCGCGGCTGTGTTGACGGCCCAGGCGAGGGCCTCTTCGTACGGCGACCGCGCGATCCCGGCTTCCGTAATGATGGCGGTCACATATCGACTCGGGGTCACGTCGAAGGCGGGATGTCGCGCCGCGGCCCCATCAGGCGCGACGCGAACGCCGTGGAAGGCCACCACTTCCGACGGATCGCGCTCCTCGATCGGGATCTCCGAGCCGGTCTCGATGCTGAGATCGATCGTGGTGGTCGGAGCCGCCACGTAGAACGGGATCCCATGGGCCTGTGCCAGCACCGCCAACGCATACGTACCGATCTTGTTGGCTACGTCGCCGCAGGCGGCGATCCGGTCGGCACCGACGATGCACAGGTCGATCTCGCCACGCGCCATGAAGTGGCCGGCCATGTTGTCGGTGATCAAGGTGTATGGAATCTGGTCCTGGGCCAGCTCCCAAGCCGTCAACCGTGCGCCCTGCAGGAATGGTCGCGTCTCATCTACGAACACGTGCAGGTTCGTTCCCTGCTGAACCGCGGAACGGATCACGCCCAGGGCGGTGCCCCACCCAACCGTCGCGAGCGCGCCGGCGTTGCAGTGCGTGAGGACGCGGGCACCGTCGGGAACGAGCGCTGCCCCGTGGTCGCCGAGGCGACGATTCGTGGCCACGTCCTCTTCGGCGAGGTGGTCCGCGAGGGCCCAGAGCGCTGCGCGCGTGCTGGGGGCGCCGCGGTCACCAACCGTTCGCGCCGCTTTGAGCGCCCGCTCGACACCCCAGAAGAGATTGACCGCCGTGGGGCGCGTGGCCCGAATCTCGTCGGCCACGGCGGTCATGTGGTTGAGGAATAGCTCCGGCTGCTCCGGCGCGCCTTCGCTTCCCAGCGCCATGGCATACGCCGCCGCGACGCCGAGCGCGGGGGCGCCCCGAATTCGCATGCTGCGAATGGCGGCGCAGAGATCCTCGTGCGTTTGACAGGTCACGGTGACCATGGCAGACGGGAGCTGTGTCTGATCGATCAGCTCTACCGTTGTGCCACGCCGAGCGATCGTCCGGACGTCGCTCATGGAACGTCGCGCATCAGAAGGTGATCACGCTGATCACGGGGTGGCCATCGAGATGGGCGCGTCCACAAAGGTCGGTCAGCTCGATCAAGAACGCCGTCCCAACGACCGTGCCGCCCAGCTGCCGCACGAGGTCGACGGTCGCGGAAACCGTGCCCCCGGTGGCGAGCAGGTCATCGACGATCAGCACGCGCTGCCCTTCCAAAATTGCATCGCGGTGAATCTCGAGGGTGTTCGTCCCATACTCCAGCTCGTACTCCACGCTCAGCGTGTCGGCCGGTAGCTTTCCGAGCTTTCGCACCGGAACGAATCCGACGTTGAGCAGGTACGCGAGGGGCGCCGCGAAGATGAAGCCGCGCGATTCCATCCCGACGACGACGTCGGGCCGCAGCTCGCGCACCCCGTGATAGAGCTGGTCGATGGCGTCGCGATACGCGGCGGGGTCTTTGAGAAGCGTCGTGATGTCCTTGAACAGGATCCCGTCAACCGGGAAGTTTGGGATGTCACGAATTCTGGCGGCAAGGTTCAACGCAACCCCCTCCGCGGCTTCCGGACTCCATCGGTATCGCTATTCTAGCGGAACTCGCCCGGTCGACCGAGAGACCGCCCCGCGAGCCCGGTGCGTCACACCTCACGAAACGCGCGGCTCCGCATCGCCGCCGCGAGCGCGGCGGTGCCGCACACCACGGCTCCGATACTCAACGCTGCCGGCCCGCCGATCATGCCCGACATCGTGCCGGCCTGCGCGCTTCCCAGCGCCGGGCCGCTCTGTGCAACGATGAGCTGCAGCGCGCCCACCCGTCCCTGCATCTCTTCGGGCGTCGCGAGCTGGACGATGCTGCGCCGCATCGTGCCCGCGACCGTATCGCAACACCCGAGCACGCCGGCGAGCGCGAGGGACAGAGGAAACAGGGTCGACAGGCCGAAGGCCCCCACGCCACCGGCGTAGACGAGCATCGCGCCGATCTGGATCCGCCCCTTGTGTTTGGATTCTCCGAGACTCAGAACAATGCTCGACCCGAGGATGCCGCCGACCGCCACCGCGGAGGTGAGAAACCCGAATCCCTCCGGCCCTACGCGCAGGATGTCGCGCGCGTAGAGAGCGAGAATGCCGCGGTAAGCCCCGAAAAAGCTGAGGCAGAAGTCCAGCGCCAGGGAAGTCACGATGACGGGGGACTGGCCGACGAATTGCAGACCATCGCGAAGAAGGCCGGCCGCGCTCGGCCGAGCCGGAGGCGCCCCGCCAACGCGGAGGCGAATCATGGCGATGATGAGGGGGACGAAGAGAAGCGCGTTCGCGAAATAGGCGGCGCCAATGCTCACGGCGGCCATGATGATCCCCGCGGCGGCCGGACCGACAAGGTTCGACGTATCCCGCTGGACGTTGTGCCACGTCACGGCGTTGAGGAGGTGGCGCCGCGGTACAAGGGAGAAGATCATGGCCTGGCGGGACGGCTGATCGAATGCCGTCGCGAAGGACCCGATCAACCCACCCACGTACACGTGCCACACCTCGATCGCACCGCTGACGGTAAGCAGCCCGAGCGCACCCACGACTCCGATACGCACCACCTGGCTCAGCGCGACGAGCTTGCGACGGTCGGCCATGTCCGCGTACGCGCCACCGAAAACGCCAAACAGGATGATGGGAAGCACGTTCATGAGCCCTACCAGACCAAGCTGGAACGGCGAATGGGTGAGCGCGTATACCTGCCACTGGCCGATGACGGTCTGGGTCTGCACGCCCATGCTCGCCGCCACGGAGCTGAGCCAGAAGAAGGGGTATCCCGGGCTCTCGAAGGCTGCGAAAGGACCCACGCGCTCGGTGGCGGGACGCGTCTCTGACGCGGACTCCGCCACCTACGGTCGCCTCATCGAGCGTCGCATCGCGCCGATGATTTGTGTTCGGAGGCGTTCCCGATCATATCCGACCATTGAGCCGTTCAGTGAGCCAGCCGGGGGAGCGCCACGCCGCCGGGCCCCTCCGCCAGCTCGGCTAAATCCCGGGGCAACTCCCAGAATACCTCCAGCTCATTCCCGTCCGGATCGAGGAACATGACATTGCACTGCCGATCGCTGTAGCCGGTGATGCGCGCGCCGCTCTCCACAAGGCGCCGATGAAACTGCTCCAGGTCCTCGAAGCTGGGCACCTCCCAGGCCATGTGGTACATGCCAACGCCCTCGGGATTCGGGCCTGGCGCTTCGGGTGGAAGAGCGAAGAGCGCCAATTCATGAGATGCGTCCTCACGGATTCCGAGGAACGCGGCGCCTTTGCGGCGACCGCGGAGCTTCAGGCCGACGACGTGGGTGTAGAAATCGACCGCGCGGTCCAGGTCCCGTACCCGGATCGCGACGTGGCTCAATTGCGTGGGAAGCCCGCGCACTGGCGCCGCTGCCATATGACTACCTCCGATCCTCTGTCCGGGTCGATCACGTCATCCATCCGGCAAGGCGGCCGGGGCTCCATTGTAGCGACGTGACCGGGGGCCGCCGCACTCGTCGGTCAGGTTGATCCGCCCTACCGGGACGGCTATAGTTTGGCATCCACCTTCTCTCGGAGTCCGCTGGAGGTCATGAATGAACTTGCGCATACCCGGTCCGACGCCGCTGCCGGACAACGTGCTCGCGGCAATGAAGCGGCAGATGATCAATCATCGTGGGCCGGAGTTTGCGCGGGTCATCGATGAAGTCACTCGAGAGCTGAAGTATTTTTTTCAGACCGAGAATGACCTTTTGATTCTCACAGCGAGCGGAACCGGCGCCATGGAGGCTGCCGTCGTCAACACCCTGTCGCCCGGCGAGCGGGTCATGGCGATCTCCATCGGCAACTTTGGGGATCGATTCGCGGAGATCGCACGCCGCTTCGGGCTGGACGTCGTAAAAGTGGAGTTTCCCGCAGGTCAGGCGGCCGAGCCAGACGAAATCGCCCGACGCCTCGATGCCGATCCCGCGATCACCTCCGTGCTCCTGACCCACAACGAGACCTCTACGGGCGTGACGAACGACCTGGAGGCCCTCGCCCGCGAGATCAAGGCCCGGGACAAGCTGCTCATCGTCGACGCGATCAGCTCGGTGGGGTCGATCGAGGTCAAGAGCGACGAGTGGCACCTCGACGTGGTCCTCAGCGGCTCCCAAAAAGGTTGGATGGCTCCGCCCGGACTTGCCTTCGCGACGATGAGCCCGCTCGCGTGGGAACGCCACCAGAAGGCGACGATTCCACGCATGTACTGGGACTTCACGGCCGCGAAAAAGTATCTCGAACACGGCGAGACGCCGTGGACACCGGCCATTACCGTGTTCTATGCGCTGCAGACCAGCCTCGCCATGCTGAGGAAAGAAGGGCGCGACGCGGTGTTCGCCCGCCACGCTCGGGTGGCCGCACACTGCCGCGCCGGCGTTCACTCTCTCGGGCTGAAACTCTTCGCCGATCCGAAGCACGCGTCCAACACCGTCACTGCCTTCTACACCCCCGAAGGTGTCAATTCGCGCGACATCGCCAAAAAGCTCGAGGATGAGTTCGACACCGTGGTAGCGATAGGCCAGGGCGCTACAACGACGACGACCATGCGCATCGGCCACCTGGGTTGGTGCAGCGAACAGGACATCGACGCTGTTATCGACGCGCTCGGAAAGTGCCTGAACCGAGCGCCATCGAGGCCTGTCGGCGCGCAGCACACCGCGTAGGACCGCCGAGTGGCAATCCTGGTCACCGACCCGATTGCGCAGGACGGTGTGGACGCGCTCGCCGCTCACACCACCGTGGACGTTCGGCTTGGCCTCTCCCGCGAGGAGCTCCTCGGCATCCTCCCGGACTATGAAGGACTCATCGTTCGGAGCGAGACCAAGGTCACCAGCGACGTCATAGCCGCCGGTTCGAATCTCCAGGTCATCGGCCGCGCCGGCGTAGGCGTCGACAATATCGACGTAGACGCGGCGACGCAGCGCGGAATCGTCGTCGTGAATGCGCCCGCGGGCAACACGATTGCCGTGGCGGAGCACACACTGGGCCTCATCATCGCCGCCGCGCGAAACATCCCGCAGGCTGCGGCGGCCCTCCGCGAGGGCCGGTGGGAGCGCGCGAAATTCATGGGCCTCGAGATCAGAGGGAAAACGCTGGGCATCCTCGGGCTCGGGCGGATTGGAACGGAGGTAGCCCGCCGCGCCCAGGGATTCGAGATGGAGATCGTAGGGTACGACCCATACGTATCCGAGGAGCACGCCGAGCGCATCGGCGTGCGTCTGGTCGATTTCGACCAACTCCTGGCGGAATCCGACTTCCTCACCGTGCACGTGGCCCTCACGGACCAAACCGAAGGATTGATTCGGCGCGAGCAGCTCGAGCGCATGAAGCGGACTGCGTGGGTTGTCAATTGCGCCCGCGGCGGAATCATCCATGAGGGCGATCTGCTCGCGGCGCTCGACACGGGCACAATCGCCGGTGCGGCCCTGGACGTGTTCTCTGTCGAGCCAGCCGGCGACAATCCCCTCGTTCGGCACCCGAAAGTCGTGGCGACCCCGCACCTCGCCGCCAGCACCCTCGAGGCGCAAGTGAACGTCGCCGTCCAGCTGGCGGAGCAGGTTATCGCGGTCCTCGAAGGTCGGCCAGCCCCGTTCGCGGTCAACGCGCCTCCCATCTCGACGGAAAGCGCGCGGGTGCTCGGCCCATACGTTCGGCTCGCCCAAGCCCTCGGTAGTGTCGCGACGCAGCTCGCTGAGGGGCAGCTTCGCAGCGTGGAGATCGTCTACGCCGGCGAAATCGCGGAGCACGACACCTCGACGCTGAAGGCGTCAGTCATTCGCGGCCTGCTGGAGCCGATTTCCGAAGAGAATGTGACCCTCGTCAACGCGGCGATCGTCGCGCGCAACCGCGGCCTCAACGTCACGGAGCGCAAGAGCCCGGCGACCGAGACCTACGCGAACCTGATGACCGTGCGAGTCGAGACGGACCGGGCAAGCTCTTCGGTCGGCGGCACCACGATCGAAGGCGAACCGCACATCGTGCGGATCAATGAGTACTGGGTCAACGTCGTCCCCACGAGCAGCAACGTGCTAGTGACCCACCACGTCGATCGCCCTGGTGTTATCGGCCAGGTGGGGACCATTCTGGGGAGTATGGACATTAACATCTCATCGATGCAGGTCGGGCGCGAGCGGGCCCGTGGCCCCGCGTTGATGCTGCTCTCTGTCGATGATCCGGTGCCGCCCAGTGTCGTCGAAAAGATCCGGGGGATCTCCGGTCTGGAGTACGTGAAGGTGGTCCGCATCTAACCGAGAGCGTGCCGCCCGGGCCGAGAGCCCAGCGGCCCGACTCTCTGGGCGGGACGGATCATGAAAAACTGGTATCGCGGGCTTTCCCCCACGCAGCAAAGCATCGTGGTTCTCCTCGCTGCCGTTTGCCTCGCCACGCTGCCCTTCTACGCGCTCGGATTTCGGCTCATGCCAACATCCGGGGCGCAGCCCG
>DASRDP010000102.1 GCA_035652535.1 Chloroflexota bacterium | reverse complement strand
ATCCTCGGACCGAGCCAGGCGGGACTTTCTGCCGACCTCAAGCGGCCGCCGGAGAAGTTCGTAAATACCGAAGGGAAGCCCGTAGAAATCTACTACTTTCGATCCGGTTGGGTCGCGGATGGCAGGCTTACCGACGATGAGTTAACTCCGTACGTTTTCATCGAGGATAAACTGGTCGCGGTCGGGTGGACAGGGATCGGAGGTCCGCAGACCCACGGCGAAGTTCCCCCGCCACCACCCCAGACGAACGTGTTCGTGACGACCCCTCCGCCGGTCATCATTCACTGACCGCGGTGGGCTCCGAGGAGACCGCGCCCGCCCGTGGTAGCGCCTTGCTCCGCGAGCTGATGAAGCGAGACGACTCGGGTGCTGCGCGACGTCGCACCGGAGATCGAAACGTTGCCAGAGGAGCGACTGGGCTGACTTGCTTCTAGGCGTGCCGCCCGCAGACGAAAGCGGTGGGGAGGCGCTGATGATGGGCTAGCCGTGGTGGCCGAAGACCCTGCCGATTCAAAAACGTCGTCGTTGATCGAACCGCTCGAAGCTGCCGGACGCGGCGTGGTGCGATCGAAAGCGGTACCCGGGCTCCTCCGGAATGGGCTGAGGAACCCGGGTACCGAAAACCCCGGGCGCAGACGAAGGTAACGCCGAACGCCGCCGCTCACATCTAGTCCGACAGTCGCCTCGGTTCTCAGCCTGCCGCCAGCGGTGTGCGACCGCCATAGTCACAAGTGCCACTCTTTCTGTTTGACCAAATGACACCGACGGGCTAGCAAGGCTGGGAGCATTCCCGACCACAACGGCCCAGCCTAAGAGACCGTGCAGGTGAGCGATGAAAACTCTCGTAGCTCTGATGTTTATCATTGGTCTTGCTGCACCGGTCTGGGCGCAAAGGCCACGGAAGGTGAATGGAGACGGATACATCGGTTGTCAGGACTGGGACCAATTCAAGAAACTGGTTCACTACGCAGCGACTGGCGACAAGGAAGCGTTTCAAAAGGGGCTCATGCTCGCGTTGATGACCGGCGAATGCATCAAGCTGAAGGCGGATCAGCCGGTTTTCATTGTCGAGACGGCGTTGTTGTCTGGCGCGCTCAAGATCCGGCCGCAGGGGAGACGACGGAGTACTGGACTAATTTCGAGGCTGTGAAGCCGTAAGACACGTTCGATTGCGGAGCCTCGATCCCTTCCGGCGCAACGCGCCGTTGCGGCTGCGTGATTCGTTCTGGCAATCGACCCGCGGAGTACGCGAAAACGCTCGGGGGATTTCGGACGCATCGCAGGCACATTCCGTTTGATGCAATCCGGCTCCAGAGAGTACGCAACGCGTGCCGCTCTTCTTCGACCGTTCGCCGCACGGGCGTTGCGTGGCTCGTCGAACCGCTCCCGGTCGCGCCAGCGTTCGCGTAGAAATGACGGTGTGCGTTCGGGCTGGGCAGACATCGGTCATGGGCATCCGTCGGTAAGCTCAGAATCGGAATGATCCACAAGGACAACCCGTTGCCGGATAGGTTGGAGAGGGCGCAGGACTCACAACCGAGAGAACCTGACATGAAATACTACGCGATGAGAACGGATCGCTGGAATCGCCCGCTGGTTTTGAGGGAGCTTCGCCAAGGACGTCTCCGTCAGGGGTGGGGGTACGCACCAAGACTTGACCTCCGCATGCTCCGCGACCGCAACGATCGCGGCGAGCAACTCGACGAAGAAGAGATCGCCGCCTGGAAGAACTGGCGGATGCTTGGAGGCGATGACGGATTCGCGGTCGGGACGAGGCTTTTGCTTTCGAATCTTCCGAACGACGGACAATTCGTACTTGTCGAAATGAGCGGTGCCTACGACTATCAACCTGTTCAACTTTCCAAAGCAGAGAACATCAACGACCTCGGCGAAGACTACGGTCACATCCTTCCCGTGAGTGCGCCTTCGAAGCGCGCCTTCTTCGCCTACCAGGACGAGAGAGTTACCGCGCCCCTGCGGAGGAGCATGACCTCTCGCAGCCGCATCTGGTCCCTCGCCGATCACAGCAGGAACCTCGACGAACTGTGGCAACTTGCACAGAGCGGCGATGTCGGCGCAGTCCAGTGGGACCGGGCGGGCGCGTTAGCGAGAGTCGTCAGCGACGCAGACGCTGCCGTCCGGGACAAGTGGCACGAAGTATTTCTTGATCGCCTTCGCCAGAGCTTTCAGAACGCTGAGTTGGAGGAGCCCTGCAAACGCTTACTCGAAGCGATCTTCCGGGGCGCGGACGTGCAGTGGACTGCAGGTCCTACCGAACACGGCGCCGACCTCGTGGTGAGCTACGAAGACCCGGTGGCGAGATCCGGGGAGCCGCCGGCCCTCTCCTGGCTCCTTCTTGTCCAAGTGAAGGCTTGGGAGGGCGCGGCACATGACCTCTCGGCCGTCGATCAGATCGACGAGGCATTCCAGTACTACCGAAACCGGGGCAGTGCGCGCGGGTTGGATCATGACGCTGTGCGACGCGGAAAGTCCGGAGTTCAAGACGCACCGTGAGCGGACCGCCGAAAGGCTCGGGATCCGCATTCTGTTCATCGAACAGTCTCGACTGCTGGACCTCTTTTGGGTCCACGCGCGTCATTTCGAGTGAGTTGGCTCCGTCCCTCGGCGTCATCACGGCGGCCGCCTTCTGGCGAGCCATGCGATCTAGGCAGGGGAAAATGTACGCCAGCTATTCTTGGAACAGATCCTTGCCGCGACCCGCACGTACGTCCCGGACCCGGGCAGCGAGTTCGCCGCTGTTGAGCATCCAGCGCACCGTTTTTTGCGCCTGCGGCTGGAGTTCCAGCCGTCCGTAGTTGCGAAACCCGCTCAGACCCCGTCCCGTAGGTCGCCGCCCGCCCATGACGAATGGCGCCCGCGAGGGATTCACGTCGACAATCCGCAGGTCGAGTTGGCGGTAGTAGTCGATCCGGTCGGTGATGTGCGGGTCCTGCCAAGCGTAGCCAATGGTCCGCGCGACTCGTATCCGAGGTCACGAGACAGCCCTAGTCGGGCGGCTAACGGCGCGACCCGAGGTCAAGACTTGACTTCTCCCGCACCATCTCTTGACTGACATCGTGCTCTTGTTCTACGAGCGATGGCGAGCAACCTCGTAACCTCACCCTGGAGTAAGCATGTACTTGACTACGTCTGAGCGATGCACCCTCCCGACTCACACGAGGTCTGTCTTCCGAGCGACTGTCGCATCTCTCTTGATTCTACTTGTTTGCGGATGCGGTCCGATGAAGGTGCCCTTGGGCTACGGCACCTTGGACGTTAGTCCGTCTCCTGCGAAAGGCGGAGCCGGTCGGATTGCTGTCGCTCGCTTCGATGACACTCGATCTGCTGACTATGCCACCGGCGATGAGATTGGACAGATGAGAAATCTGTACGGCATGCCCGTCAAGAAGATCGAGGGTACTCAGAATCCGGTACTCTGGGTGTCAGGTGGCCTCGTGAACGGCCTTACCGCGGAAGGGTTCGCTGTGGAGCGAGTAGAGTCAGCCCAAACCGCAGGTGGGCTTCCAACAGTGGTCGGTAAGGTCACGAAAGTTTTCGTGGATACCTACATGGCTCAGACGGCGTGGGTCGACGCAGAAGTGGGAATCGATCAACACGGAGTACGGCTCTTCTCGACGAGTTGCTCCGGAGAAGCTACCCAAACCGGATGGTGGGGCTCGGAAGAGGAATATCGGAGTATCCTCGCGCTCGCGATGGACAACTTCTTGAAGTCATGCGTCCCTAAACTGACGCCACTCTTGAGCCAGTACGCTTCCAAGTGAAACGGTTGCACTGTGGCTGGTTAGCCGTCGCACTGACGGCTGGGTGTCAAACCGTCGTACCAATCAAAAGTACGGCTCCCGATGAGTGGATGCCGACATATTCGGCACCCACCACCTCAGCACCAGCGACGCCGAAACCGGATAAGGAGTCGATAGAGTCGCGGCTCCGCCAGCTTCAAAGTTTGCACGCTCAGGGGCTTATCACTGATAGCGAATTAAAAGAGAGACGCCGGGAGATCCTGAAAGATCTTTAACAATCGACACTCGCGAAGCAAAGGATGCCGAGTCGCCTGATCGTTGAGTGTGCTCAGGATGAACCGCATAAGGTTGTTCCGCCTACCTTTCGATGGCGCGCGTGGTTGGCCTGCGCATTTCCATGCTGGCGTACTGGGCGTGCTAGGACACTTGATCATCGTGAGCGTGTTGGCTGGTCACCGTGGCCTCTTTGCGGCCGTCTCGATGGCTCTCATGGTGTCCAGCGGTGCATGCTCATCGCCGCCGAGCGTGGACGATCTCATCCGCGACTGTGTCGCAAAGGTCGAAGGAGACTGGAAGACCTACTGCGACCGCGCCCGAAAGGCGCTTGAACAGCAGGTATCAAACGGCGATTCACAGGCAGCCGTGAAGCTCGCGAACATTCACCGCGAGGGTCGCGGCGTCCCCGCTGACGAAGACGAAGCCGAACGCCTGGCGTTCAGAGCCGCCGAGTCGCGCAATGAGTGGGCCGCTTCGTTGCTTGCGACGATCCTCGAAACGCGTGGCAAACGGACGCACGGTGAGTATGATCAGCTCGCAGCTCTTGCTTGGCATGCCCTTGCGATCGAATGGTGGGGGCACTTTTCTCTCGAACGGAGTTCGGTTGACGCCGACGTGTTCGATCTATGGTCAGCGTCTCTCGTGAAGGGGATACGTGCTCTATCGGCAGATCAACGAGCTGCCGTCGCAAGGATAGCCCGTGATAACAACGGAGGAAAGATCCCGAAGTCACTGTCAATAGGGAGCGCGTTCGATCCATTTGACGAGGAGTTGAATCGGCCAGACGAGTTCACTGTGCGCGGTACCTCAAGAATGAAAAATGAGGGGCGATCCGGATCGCTTCGGGCATGGGCAACGCTTGAACGCGATCGGATGCTCGAACAACTCAGCAATGCCGGATCGGTGGCGTTCCGAGCCGCGAATGACCTGAAAGAACGGAAAGCCGGCGCGGAAAAGTTGCTTGAAGCAGCCGCAGCTCAGCAGAAGCAGTGTCTGGAAGAGTTCGAGAATCTCATGGCGACGGTGGTCGCAGAGTCGCAGAACGAACTTCCCGACTGGTTCATCCCTCGGGGCGAGGACCCGCCGGAGGGTGGCGAGCCCGTTTCTCGTGAAAGATTTGATATCAACATGATCGCAATCAACGCAAAGGCTACGCAAGCGATCATTCGAGGTGTGATCGGTGTCCGAGCGACGACACCCGTTATCGCTGTCAACCAAACCATCGCGGCCCGTGGCTTCCAACTACAGAGATTCACGCGGAACCGTGATCGGCGAGTCGCTAGCGCGCAGCGACAGGCCGACATAGCCGGTGCCACCATGGCGGCCGACAGCGCCAGAGCCGCCGGCGACGACATCGTCGCATCGGCGGGGAAGGTGCTCGCGAACGCCGACTATCACTGTGTGCTTCATGCCGGGAACGGCTCGGGGCGATTCGCAGACGAAGGCTTCCGTCTCACCGACGGCAAGTTCATCGGTCCGCGCGAGCCGCCGGATTCACACGACGTTCCTGAAGCCGTCCTCGACGAAGGCCACGTCGCCGTCGGTGATCTCGACGGCGACGGGAAGATCGATGCGGTGGCTCCCGTGTACGACGGAGGAGCGGGCACTGGCGTGTTCTGGACGATACATGTCTTCTCGGATGCCTTCGGAACGCCGCGATGCACGCACGCGATCTTCTTGGGGGACCGGATCGAGCTGCAGTCCGTCGAGATCCAGCCACCGGACTCGATCGTGGTGGACATGAAGGACCACGGCCCCGACGAGGGCATGGCGCAGCGGACCATGCAGGTGCGGCGGAAGTTCCAGCTCTCGTCGGACAACGTCACCGCCTATCAGCAGCTCCCTGGGAAGATGTGGACGGCGTACCGACCAGAGCTGTGGTCGGTGTCGGGCTCTGCGCAGGCACCAACCACGGCGCCCGTCGCAACCGAAGGCAAGAACCCGCTCGGAGCCGGGAAGGCGGCTGATGCGATCTGGCAGATCGTCAAGCTCTCGGCCGCCGGCGACGTCCGGAGCGTCGCGGACCACGAGCGCGCTTTGGAGATCGTCCCAAAGCCTGCTCGTGGCGACAGGTCTCGCGCTCGATCCCTGAACGATCAAGGGCTCGCCCAGATACGAGCGGGCAAGTACGCCGAAGCCACCAAGACATTCCGGGACGGCGTCGCAGCCGATCCCGCTGAACCGGAAGTCCTCAACAACCTCGCGTACGCGCGTCTGCTCGCGGAGGACTATCAGGGGGCCGCGGAAGCCATCGTGTCGACGCTCGCGGTCGCGCCGACTCGACCGATGGCGTGGGAGACTCTCGGCCAAGTGCTCGTGGCGCTCGGCGAGCCGGATGCCGCCGTGGGTGCTTTCAGGATGAACGTCCGGGTCTCAAAGGACAGCGAGAAAGCCGAGAAGAGGCTGCAGAAGCTTGCGGGAACGGTGCCGAATCCGGCCGTCGCGCAGGCGATCCGAACGGCACTCGCAGGTGGCACCGTCGTTGCCAGTGGGTCTGAGAGTGCAGGGCCATCGCCGGAGCCGTCACGCGTCCCCTTCTCGGTTGCGCAAGTTCCATCTGGCGGTGGTGTCGGCGGCAGCGGGACTTCTGAGGTTCCCGACCACGGCGCCGGCGAGCCATCGCGCCATGAGAGCGGCCGCGACCCGTTTCGTCGCGGTAACAGAGGTCTCCTGACGTTCCAGCGAGACGGTGAGCCGCACGGTTGTACTGCACTCCAACCTCTCCCATCAGACAAGCCGCCAGGGACCCGGATCGCGAATGGTTTCAGGGCTACAATGCTGACCAAGGACAACCGCGCCTCGCGATCGATCGAGTTCATATCCCAGCCCGTGGATACCGTGATGTACTACACGAACGGATGCGTTTGTCCCGCCGCGCTGCTCCAATGGTTGGACGGAGCAGAACTGTGCCAGGCAGTTGGTCCACCGTACTCAGACGACTTTCGACGATGCATGAAGCCGATCAATTTTGAGTTCGTGCGACATCACAACCTGCCGCCGATCGTCGTTGATGTGTATCGACCGTAGCAGGCTTTCGAAAACATCAATGTCCGCACCCCGCCCCGCATTCTATGCACCATCACGCGTCTGAACGTCGGCACATCCGACGCGCCGCCGCGGCGCCAATCAAACGCCGCACATTGAGGCCAAGACGACGGGTCAGCGGCCTCATTGCCCTAGTCAGAGTCGGCTCCGACCCGACCGTCCTCCCCGTGGTCTCTTACTTCTTCCTTGCCGGCCGCGTCCGTTCTCTCTTCGGCTTTGACCCGGAAACCTTCTCGTAGCGGCCCTTGTCGATCCTCTCGATGCGGCCGGACGTCTCCCAACGAGTAAGGGCCGGGTACGCCTGCGCTCGACCCTTCGCGGCCGCGCCCGGGTGCTTCATGATGTCCTCGACGCCGAATTTCTTCGGCAGCGAAGCGAGCACCTCGTCCCAGTTCACTCGCTTCCCGCCTCGGGGTCGGCCCGGACTTCGCCGTGCGGCTGCTGTTCTCCCACGCCGACGGCCGCCGTTCGCGAACGCGCGCCAGCCGTCGAGCTGGGTCATCATGTCCCGGATCTCGGCTTCTCGACGGCTGATCTCCCGCTGTAGCAGGTCGAAAGCGCGGGCTGCCTGAGCGCGAAAGCTGCTCATGATGTCGGTCTGTTGTCCTCGCGGCATCGTCGTCACCTCCTATCCGTGGCGACGGCAGGTATCCCAATTCCGAGGAAAATTCGAATCCGCGAGTGCAGTCCGGGACTTTCGCCGGTTTCGGCTACCTCGCGAGGTGCAACGCCGGCGCGCTCGCGTCGGGCGCCGTTTCCGCGTCGGCGAGGCATTCATCCAATGTCTCATCGGCAACCACGACCGCGATGCGTCATCGTGACCGCGAACGATGCCGTTTCGTGCGTCGACATGCCCTCCGAGAGTGTCGGGAATCTCCGGCGCTACGACCGCGGTACGCACAGATAGGCGCGGTTCCCACCAAACGCGCGGCAATCGAGCACCACGGTGATGCACTCGTCGCTGATCATGATGGCCTCTCGGAGAATCGTCCCGGCGGGGCGAGGGAAGGAGTGTAGTGCTCCCCCGAAGGTCAAGCCACCAGTTGAAGTTGTTGAGCGCGATGCTGCCGTGGGCTGCGGTACCCGAGCGCCTGGTGCGGCCGCTCGGCGTTGTACCACTCGATCCACCGACGGATCGCTCGCCGCGCCTCCGCGAAGCTGACGAAGTTGCGCTGCCAGACGCACTCCTCCTTCAGGCTGCGGAAGAAGCGCTCGATGATCCCGTTCTGCTCCGGCGTGTACGGCGTGATGAACTCCTGGCCGAGCGCCGGTAGTCCCGGCACGCCGCCCGAAATCGTCGGCTCTGGAAGATCAGGCCGTTGTCCGATCGGATCACCGGCGTCTCGCCCGCCGGTCGCAGCGTCCCGAAGCGCGCGATGCAGGCGCTCTCCAGCGCTCGCTCTGCTTCCTTCGCTCTGCCACGCAGCGAGAGTTCGTAGCCGACGAGGCTCAATCTCAAGGTTTGCAAGGATGGCCAGGGGAACACCAAGCTGCTGGCGATCCAGGCCGTGAATGCCAGGATCGTCATGCTGGGCCAGGAATGGCCCGAAGCCGACACCTCGTTCGCCATCTTCATCCCGGTCGACTCGGCTCGGAAGCCGAGCTGGGCCTTCGGCCTCAAGAAGGGGAGCTGGTATGTCGGCGGCGGCTATCGGCTCAAGCTGCCGAGCGCGGCCGCCAAGGACATCAAAGCGGTCGTCAATGACTTCGAGGGGACGCTGTCCGATGTCGGCGGGGGCCAGGATGTCTGCTCGCTCGTGTCGCAGGCTGCAGCCGCGAACGACAACTGGAGCGTGGTCGGCCGCTACGAGGGCGAGACTGAAGGTCGTAGTCGCGATCTCCGATCCGACAGTTTACGGTATCGCGGTCGAGATCCCGCCGTTCGGCGAGCCTCGAACGAACCGTTTCCGGCGGTGCGAGCCTGGATCGACTTTCCGGGGATGAATACGAGTGCATTGAAGCCGACCGGCTGTCCGCAGAGCGTAACTTTACCCACGATCCGACCGACCCGACCGACCGCTTGATCGTGGAAGGCGTGTGCCCAACCTGCAGCGCCGAATATGAAGGCGACGAATAGAACCAGGCGAGTTAACCTCATCGCAGCGGTGCCGTGCGGCATTATTTTACTGCCTAGGCAGGACCAGGCTGAGGTATCGGATTCGTGAGCCGTATCGGCCTGCGAATGGGGCCAGCTTGTCGGCGCCGACCGCGAGAGGGATTCGCAGAGTGAGCAGGCCGTCACTCAAGACCTCCACCCTCCCCTTGAGCGATGTCACTTCGGTTGGCGGCGGTATCGGCACGATGGTCCGTGCTGCCACGTCGGCACCCGCGAAATCAAATGGAGGCACTACGCCGGACGGCCCCGACCGTCGCGTAGGCGGCTCGAATTTCTGTCCGCGCGGTGCCAGATCGATCGAGAAGTCAGCCTTCACGTCGAACGCTGGGCTTTCGCCGAAGTTGTGCAGGGTGATCCTGACTCCGCTTTCGAACGGCTGGCGTCCGGTAGGGATGACGTACATGGGGATGATCCAAGCGCGCTTCGACAGCTCGAAGGACTTCTTCGTCGCCGTCAGCATATCCTGCGTGACGTGCAGGCTTTCCCGGACCGTAAAGAACTGGAGGACGGCGGTCGCGGCGAGGACGAGGTTCGCCACGACGAGGAGTGGGGTCGAGAGGATTCGAAACCAGCGGAGGAGCTTCATTGGCGCCGGCTGTACCACGGCCGGCCGAGGACGGAGAGCCGGCCGCGGATGCAATGACCGGCTCCGTGGAAGGCGGTCAGTTGCCGCAGCGAGTGATCGCGGCGGTCACGGCTCGATGTCTCCGCCGGCGGAGAGGTGGAGCGGATCGCTATCCGGTCGACGCCGACGTCGACCTGGACGACGTCCTCGGGCGGGATCACGGTCGGGAGGAGAGCGACGACCGCTCGCTGTCGGTCCATGATCGCGTTGGCAACGGGGCCGTCACCGGCGACCAACGCGTGCGGCGGCAGCACCAGACCCGACGCCGGACCAGCGCGCCTGCCAGTACGCTGCCGGATCGCGCCACCGAGTCCGATGATACCAGGCCAGGTGACCTGGGATCGTGTCTCTGACTGCCTTCGCCGCGATACGCGTAAGGATGAGAACGCCCTGCCTGCGAGCGAGAACGATGTTCCCAGCATCCTGAGATTTATCGAGGCACAGGCCGCGGTCTCTTCGCAGACGAGGCATCGGACGGGCGGCAATCACCTCTCCGCTGCGCCACGTTCCTCCCATGGAATGTCGGTCGTATGCGCTATCTTCGAGCGACCGTCCGTCGTACAAGGTCCAAGCCCGCGTAGACGCTTGGGACTAGATCGACGTCTGGTTGATCGAGACTAACGTACTTTGGCCGCTTGCCCTCGTGCTCCCAATTCAATTCGATCCGCGGTCGAAATTGACTCCACCATCGCGATGACGGCTCGAACAGAAGCCATAACACCACGTGAACGTTCATAAGCTCCACCCCGTAGCCGAGATACGTCAATCGGCCCTCCAATGTCTCAATGTGCGTTTCTTTCATGACGTCGCTGATATCGCGGTCCTCCGGACCGCCAAACATCTCTTCATCCAATTCGTGAATAAATGTCCAGAACAAGCTCGGCTGATCCAATCCCTTCGTGGGCTGAAGCTGGCCCGCCGGTATCAGCATGTAGAGGCCAGGGTAAGAACCGACCGTCATACTACGCCTCTGTGTGACAAGCCCGTGTGGGGTAGCAGTAACTACGTTCATTCCGATCATAGATCTCGCAACGGCCTCACAATATTGCGGTCCTCTGAAGAGACGGAGAAAACGTTGAAACGTCTCTGGCCGGTCTTTCAAAAGCAGCCACCAGCCTAACGTGGTAAGTAAGGATCCCTCACAGCAGCCCGCTCCGACCACATAAGGGCAGGAGCCCAACGCGATTGGTCCTCGATCACCCGCCAGGAGGCGCGCGAATTGTGGCACATAATAGACGGGGATGTCGGAAGCGCGTTGAAAGTGCCGAAGAAATTCACCACTTGCCTGATAGAAGCTTGGCTCCGCGGTTTCGGTATCGGCAGACAACTTCACGATTGATGCGTCGAAGGCCGCACGCGCAGCCGGGTCTACAAGGAGCTGCGCAATATCTGCGGCGCTCGCGGAATCGGAATCCGCTATCCGCCATACGCCGGGCACTCGGTCCGACACGAGATCCGATTGAAAGATCTCAGCGTAGAACATAGCAACTGTGCGATAAAGCTCGGCCAAATTGAGTCCGTCGCGGGGAAATACTCCTTCAAACGCGAGCTTCCGGGCAATGAGACCGGGAAAGAGAAAGGGAGGATCGGCGAGTGGCGTGCCGCGACGCGTGCCGGAGTGCCAGACGATGGGAGGCTGTCCGCGGACGGACAGTTCAACCCGTACGCTAACCCAGTTTTGATAGAACTGCGTAAGTAGCCGCCAAATAAGCTTGTGAACATCTCTACAGAAGCGAACCACATCATCCGGCGTTGTTGACGCACCTAGCGGATAAACGAGAGTTATGTCGGCCGAGTGTTCCGGTGTTCCGCTATCCGTACCCCGTGCCCGTTTAAGACTGAAATCACGGTGCGTGCGCCGCGCAAACTTCTCGACGAGTTTCCGGAGGCGGCGAAGCGTCAGTTTCGGATACCGTTCAGGCGGCTGGTTCGCCGTTGTGCCAACTTGTATAGACACCGCAACGATGCCGTCATTCATGGCGATGTCCTTTCGGTCTAGCCAGATTCATATGCAGTACTGACCAGGCGCCGAAGCCGGCTTAATCGATGGTTCGCGTTCTGGTTCGAGATCCGTGGTAGACTGGATGGCGACCGCGAAGAGGACAAGCAGCGGAGAGCGCGAGGATGAGGAGCTGATACGGCCCGCCGTCAGTCGCGCGCGCACCGGCTACTCCACTCTTCCCGTTCTTCGCGGTCTCGGTTCGTCTGCCACTGCATGCTCCACGGTGCGTCTGCGCCTGCCCGCTTGGACGGCGTGATACTGGTTGGTGAATCGTGACTCAATCGCGCGATGGGGTAGCGCCGACTGCCGGCGCCGGCGTATCGGGAGCCGTGTAGTCGGCTGCGTCGAGTCGCCCGAAATCGCAGACGTCACGCATCCGTGCGGCCGCTACGGGACCATGTGATACCAGGTGCGAATGCCTTCCGTGGCTGGAAATCCTGCGGTGCAACATGTCCCAAGTTCCAAGCATACTTAGGCCGAGCCAAACATCGGCGAACGATGACCGATACGGCCCGAACCAGTTGGCCCCAGCCAGGCTTTCTGCCGCAGGGACCCTCTTCCGGCTTTCCGCTGCGACGTGGGCTCGGGCGCTGCGCAGCTGCCAAGAGGATCAACATGTCACGCTCCAATCGGTCGAGCACCGGCGGAGAGAACCAGGCTCGCACCGACCGACGTGAAGCGAAAAGGCCCACCAGCCAAATGGGAACCAGTAGCGTCCTGAGGAGCACGCCGACCGCGACGAGCCCCTCGTGGATTGTCTGATCGAAGGGATTCGAGGCATCCTGGAGCGGCTGCGCGCCCAACATGACAACCGCACACACCGGCGGGCAGCGCGAGCCATTTGGAGAATGGGAGAGAAGCGACGGAGGTGTACGCCGTGACCATGGGAGGCCACGTCACCAACCTCCATTCGCAGGCTGGCCCTAAGTCCCGTTTGATGACGACCCGGAAGCTCATCGAGTGGACGCTTTCCCGGGAAACGAACCGCGGAGAAGGAAACGCAACGCTCGCGTATTGAGGACCAGCGGCCGCAGCCGCTTCCAACGCCGCCTGCGAGCAATGCATCGCGCTGCCGGCGGCGAATCTTTCCGCCGCCAAACCTTTGACGGCTCTTCGCTCTGCCGTCCCGAGGACGTTCTCGACGCATTGCTTGAGCTTGTCTACGATCCACGATGCTATAGCTACCGCACCCAAAAGCACCCCGTTGAAGCCGATTTCAAACTTCGGATGCAGCACGATATCGAGCACTGACAAGATGGCAGATGCTACGGCCACGACCTTCAGCATGTACGTTCAGTCAGACGAGCTGCAGAGAGGCACAGCCCTGGTGCCACAATTTCGTGTCTCGTCGTTGCCGGTCAATGACGCGTTGCTCGGTGGCCGGATTCCAGAGTCGCGTCATTGATTCGAATTGAGCGGGAACGTCGCTAAGCCCATCTGATGCAAGCAGATCGCGAATCTTCCTCATCTCACGGCGTCGCCCATCGCCACTTCCAGTGCTCCTCCGCGGCTGAACACCAGACTGATGAGCGTGGGTGCGCTGATGCGCCGGCAGCGCGTCCAGGCTCGGATAGGCTGCGCGCGTATTCGCGATTGTTCAGGGATCATGCGCGATGGGAACGCCTTCATCGCGGCCGGCATTGGGGCAACGGCGTCCTGGACAACGCCGAGGATCGCGAACGGGTCGGCTCTCATGCTCAGTCTACTCCGGTTGTGCGCCATGGTGCCGCCGACCGGCCGAGCAAGGCGGCATGTTTTGCGACTCAGGTGTGGGAGGGGCGCCGCGTACAGCATGAGACGTGCCCGCGAAAGAGCGGATCGAAGAGCAACAGCGGCGAGGTGTGCGTATTGCTTTGGTCGGCTTCCGTCCGAATCGTCAGACAGAAATGCGAACAACCGGACGAACTAACGGTGACTCGCGAGCGGGTCGTGGTCCTGAACGGGTCGATTGCGCCCTCTAGCTGGGAACGTCCAGCACGAAGCGAGGCACGCTGAGGCGGCGCTCGCTATTTCTTCTTCACCGGACGCCGCCCCCGGGCTGCCTTCCGCTTCGATGCGCCTACCCTCTCGTAGCGGCCCTTCTCGATCCGCTTGATCCGCCCCGAAGTCTCCCATCGGTTGAGCGCCGGATACGCCTGCGCGCGACCCTTCGCGGCTGCACCTGGGTCCTTCATGATGTCCTCGACGCCGAACTTCTTCGGCACCGAGGCGAGCACCTTGTCCCAGTTGACACGCTGTCCGCCTTGCGAGCGCGCCCAACCTCCTGCTGCGACTGCTGGTCTCCCGCGCGGACCGAGTCGCGGACCACCGTTTACGAAGGCCCGCCAGCCGTCGAGCTGGCTCACCATGTCGCGGATTTCGGCTTCCCGCCGGTCAATCTCTCGCTCTAGCAGGTCGAGAGCACGGGCTGCCTGCGCTCGGAGGTGGCTGAGGATGTCGGCCTGGTTTCCCCGTGGCATCACCGTCACCTCCTGTCGTGCCGACGGCACTATCCCAATTCCGAGAACAATTCGAATCCTTGGCCAATTCCCGCTGAACGCCGCGAGTTTTGTCGGTTTCGCCGAGTTGATCCCATGCCTCACACCCGGAAACGACTACGGCGGTCCACGCGCGACGACGGCTTACTACAACACCCGCGCCGCATTCGAAGCCGCCACATCTCGCGGCCGGCCTATTGCTAAGCGCCCAGGCGACAGACAAACCGCTCGTCAAAGGCGCCCACGCCATGTCGCCGCCCGAGAATCATAACTGTCTGAAATTCTAGACGGGGATCTTTAGAATGGAGGTTCCAGACAGTACTGCCGGTTGCGTGCAGCGCCCGACGATTCCCGTCGTTTGGTCGCCGCTGAGCCAAGCAAACCCCGGCCCCGCAGCCACCATCTCGCCGACACTCCCCGAAGCCGCTTCAAAGACTATACCTCCCGAGGCGGGAAATGAGGCGCGCGACAATCCTTGCTCCCTTCACCAGCCGACCGATTTGTCCACATTGTCCCTTGACGGACGACGCGCGACACGCAAGAGGGCAGGTCGGGACATGGGATTGCAGCATTGCGAACACCGCCCTAGCAGACAGTTGAGCGCAGTTGCCGTTTCCGGGCGGCGCATACGGCTGAGCGTGATCTCAGCCCGCCATGAGCCGGGAAGACACGGCTTCTTGGGGATCGCGGGGCTGCTGGCGAACCACGTCGCTCGACTCAGCGCCTCACGGCGTCGCCAGCTCCGGCGTAAACTCGTTCATCCGCACTCGGTTGTACCCAAGCCGTACCCTATAAGCTCAAAATACCATCCGAGGGATTCAGCGAAAGCCCGCCCGCCCCGGTCCGCCCATCCTCTTCGTCCATTCGACGATCTCCGCCACTCAGTTCCGGATCCGCTCTTGCGCCTGATAGCCGGCGCGTCGCAGGCGCCTGCCGACGTTCGAGCGAGGGCGACTGCTATTCGATGCCATTTGCGGCATTGCGCCGTCCTCCTAAACTACATTGCGGGACGCGATGTCGCTGTAACCTTTGTCGGCACCGATCTAACGCCGTCGCAGACCGTTGCCCTTGATTCGCCGCAGAATAGCAGCAGACTGTTATGGCGACCGTGCCGGGCGCTCAGATGGAGATGCCGTCGCCGTTCTCCATCCGGGCGTGCCCGAAGAAGCACACTGCAGCTCTTTGCCGTGGCCGCGTGCGCGCCATCAGTGCCTCGCGAGCATTCGTCGACTCAGGTAGTTCGTAACCCCGGCACTCGCCGCGGAAGTTCACTGTTCGGTTGCTTGATTGGTCGGGGCGCGGCGCCCCCTCGTAGTTCGCGCAAATGCCGCCTTTCTCAGAACTCAGTAGTCGACCAATCACTCCAGTCGCCTCTGCATGACCACCTAACGCGTGCAAAACCGGACCGCTGCCGCTTCCAGCGGCCTACGATTGATAAGGTCAACAAATGACAAGAGAGCAACCTTCGCGGCGTCTCGCGATTCAACTGGCCTCTCATGGAGAAGAGATAAAGATTAACAGACAGCGCGCGGATGGCAGCTGGACCACCCCGTTTCGTCTGAAAGCCGCACTCTTACGGACACGAAGCCGCCGGATAAGAACAGCGCTGAATGCTCTGAGCGCGTATGTCCGTGCAAATCAACCTTTGCAAAATCCGCGAGATGTCGGCTGGACGAACTATTGTGCTATCCTGCGAGAACTCCAAGAATCCGGCCAAGGGCTCTATGACGCGATCTTTGACGGTAGCGGCCCCGCAGCGGACCTCCGCAAAGCCATCGATGCTCTTAAGCCAGACGGTGAACTGCTGGTCCATATCGCAGATGATGACGTAACGCTTCCCTTCGGGTTTCTCTTCGAGGGGCAGATAAAAGCTCCTCCGGAATCTCCTCGGCGAGCCCACTTCGATCAGTTCTGGCTATCACAGCTGCGTATCACTGTGGTCGTACAAAATAGTGGTACCGATGATGAGCGATTCCTGTGTCTCGATCCGAAGGAGTTTCGCGCGCTCTATGCACTAAATCGTGCGGAGTTCGAGCTTGCCGTCGAGGCGCTCGATCCCCGGGAAACCCGCCAGCTGCGCTCACTCCTCAATATTCCACTCAAGGAGCACTATGATTGGAGCAGCGCCCGAGAGGCGTGGGATAGCTGCGTTGGCAACGTCTTCTTTGTGTTGGCCCATTCTGATGGGGACATTCTCAGCCTGTCGGACTCGACGTTGGACAGCGGCTCATTCTCGAAGCGCTTCAATCGACCTGGCGACGGTCCCTTGACACTACTAATTCTCAACTGCTGCCTGTCGATCATGGGAGCGGCTGGCGGCTCACTTCTGTCGGCCGTGGCGCGCCCCGGCTTTAGCGGAATTGTCGGAACGGAGGCGGAGATTCTAAATAGTGTTGCTCTAAGGTGTGGCACCCAACTTATGTGGAACCTGTGCGCCAACGGTCGGACCCTGGGAGAAGCGATTGATGCGCTTCAGCAGAGCGACGATCCGACAGTGTTTCCGTTAAACTTGTTTTACACGTGCTATGCCAGGCGCGAGTTTCGGCTGAGCAGTCCTTTGGAAGGGTTGGCGTCTTGAATCTCGGTGCGGAAGCAATCCCGAACGCATGGCCAGAAAACCCCTATCTGGGCCTAGACTTCTATCGCGAGAGCGACGCCGCTCTGTTTCGCGAACGCGACGGTGAAGTGCGAGAGTGCGCGGACCTACTGCTAGGCTACGGTCTGAAATTCCTGCTCTTGCACGGCTCAAGCGGCTGCGGGAAGTCGTCGTTCTTACGCGCAGGGCTAATTCCTTATCTGAAACGGCACACACTCCCGCTATGTTTTCTAAATAGTGACGATACCGTCATCCGATGTACTGAGGATCCGCTTCGTGCGCTGGCTCGTTCCCTCCGGCTGGCCGTCGACCAACCGAAGGTATTTGCTGATACGTTAGCATCGTCGGATGGCGGTCCTCACGTCGATCAAAACGCCCGCGAGAGGATCAGGCAGCAGTTGTCTCTTGAATCAGAGGGACTAGCCGACCTCGGCACGCGACTGCTCGACACATTAATGGATCTATCTGCCGATCTTCCCGGAAAGCTAGTCATCTTGCTCGATCAAGCAGAGGAGGTTCTCACACGTGCACTAGACGACCCAGAGGCCGTGGCAGTTCCAGCGTCGCGGTTTTTTCGGTTTCTTGAAGAGATTTACATTCGAAATCTCGACATCCGCATCGTTTTGACGCTGCGAACCGAATACTATGGTCGTTTCCGCGATGAGCTGCAAATCAGCGACAGCCGTCTGGGCCAGCGACCGGCAACCGGCGGTATCCAACCTTTTCTTCTTCGTTCGCTCCGCGATCGACTAAAGCTGGCGGCGATCGTGACCGCTCCGACGGAAGCACGAGTCGACGACTCTTCAGTCTATAAGTTCTCTTACCTTCCGGGTGTTGTGGATGTAGTCGTCGCCGATCTCCTGAGGGAGTTCCCTACTTCAATTACGCCGGCTCTGCAGGTCGTCTGTGCTGCACTGTACGCCCAATTGACGACCACAAAACGTCAAATAGCGGTCGAGGATTACGAGACTCTCGGAAAGGTGCGCGGCATTGTACGTTCATATGTCGAACTAGGAATAAACAGTGTGTCGCCACGAGGGCGCGACGAAACGGACAACTGGTATCTGTTGCTTCATTCTCTTGTGAGTCGACAGGGAGGAGGTACGGTCGTCTCTTTGACCGAACCGTTGGACGTGCTGACTGCCCGTGGTGAAGAACTAAAGCTTGGCGACGACATCTCCCGACGACTTCTCCTAATGACCCGCGGGACGCATCCAATGCTTCGGGCTGGCGGTAATGGTCCCGCGCTGCTTTTTAGTCTGAAGCATGATGTGCTTGCGGTCATACTGTCGCGCTGGTTCGACGAATACGGTGGGGCCATCAGGGCGAGGGTTGAAGAACGAAGAAAGCGACGCTGGATTGTCCTCGCAAGCTTATCGGTAGTAGGCGCGATTCTTCTTGCTGCGGGGTGGATCATATTCGACCGGTCAAGATCGCTGGCCAGCGTTAAAGCCGACGCGATCGACTTTCGCAATGCGTATGCTCGGGGAGCCGAAGAGCGAAATTATGATCGAAGCATCTTGGCCTTACTATACAATCTGGAGCAGACCGAGCATGCAGTGAGTGTATACGACAGAATCGCTGGTTCGAATAGGTCCGGTCGCGCAAAGACGATTGATGCGTTTCGAGATGTGCTGCGCCGTGCGCCAAGATTCGTCTCTAGGGGTCGTGCAATTGGTTTGGATACAGACACGGGCGCCATACTGGTTCTCCAGCGCGATACTCTCAGGATATATGATCTGGCGACGAGCGGCGCTCAGCTCGACTGGCCCAATCATGAAGATCATGCGCTCCCCGTAGGAGAAGAGTGGACTTCCTCCATGTCGGTGCCGAGTCCCGCAATTGGTGTTGTTCGGGGAATCGGTCCCGTTGCATTGGTCGACGGCAAGGCCTTCTTCTGGAAGGACGGCGAGCGGCAGGCGCGCAACGTATGGGCGGCGACACTTGCGAAATACCCCGACTTCGGCCAGCCGTGGCCCGCATTCCCCTCGTTCGCGGCGGGCAAGCTAATCCTTCAAAAGCCGACAGCGGGTGGCGGAACGTCGCAAATACTACGCTTCGGTACTCAAGAATTGGCCGGGAATGACGTAGTCATACCTGAACCGGCATCGCTAACTGTAACGCGCCACATATCTGGTGCTGCGCCGTTGCTGTCAGAGGGCGTCGGAGTCGCCCAGCGATACGGCGCGCTGGATGAAGACGTGAAAGCAAGCGCGGGGAATGTGGCCGTCGCCGAGGATGTGCCAGCGGGCTCTCGTTGGGCGGGACTAGACCTAGTGTTCGGTGACCTTGACGGCGGCTCAAAGATAGAGAATCGCGAATTGGTAGCGAGGGTACCACATCAGGTTGGTATTCCGGAGCGGCAGATCGCGACGTTTGCCTTCGCGCCGAATGCCGATGCGGCGATTGTCAAACTTGATGGTAATCATGATTTTGAAATAGTAGACCTGTCGCGCGGAACAGCTGGTTCGACAGATGCTGGGCGGTCGCGGTCGCCGGAGATTGTGAAGGTTGAAGCCGCTGGATCGGAGCACCTCGGCCAGTCGGGCGTGTTCTGGCAGCTGCCGCCGTTGGCCGCGATAAGGGTAGGGGAACATTGGCGGGTGGCGTGGCCGTATCGATACGCGGTCTTCGTCGTAGAAAACGACGAAACGCCCAGTGTGGCGCGGTCGAGCCTGGGAGGTCCGTTATTGTCGGCTCCATCGCGGGAAGGGGTACCCCCGTTGGGCAGAAAGCTACAGTTCACGGCTGGCGGCGACTTCTTGGTCATGATCGACACGCAGCAGGTCGGGGCGAGTAACGTCGTGCGAGTGTGGGATCTCCGAGCGGCTTGGCGGGAATGGACAGACAGTGCCAGCGACGAAGACTTGCGCGCAGTTGGCAGAAAGATCGTTGAAGCTGATCGAGGCGGGTGTAAATTCGTCGGCGACGAAAAGGCTGTCTTGCAGGTGAAGGCCACAAACGACGGCCTATGCGATGAGGATAACCGTGAATAGCTTGTTCGCTCCGGTGGTAAATCTATGGTCCGAAATGCGAAGGGGTAATATTCCGCTGCCGGAGGTCGTGCCCATTGAACGGGACCGGTGCTTGCCACGCGGATCGGCTGGCTCGATCATTCGTCGAAATCAGATGTATTTTACGATTTGGCTTACCGAAATGCACCTGACGCAGAATCGACAGTGGTGGTCGGAGTTTGATCCATTGGTCGTCATCGTCGTCGAGTTTAATTATGGAAATGAGCGAGTAGCGATTCCAAAAGTGATCGGGCCGAGCTTGATTGCGACGAAGAAGGTTGGCGACAAGCCTTTGCACGGGTCAGTATTGCTCGATACGAAGGTAACGGGCCCTCACCCCTACCGGGGAGACGATGTCGCGATATCCGTGGCGCTCTACCAGGTCGAGCGGGTCAACCATGCGGGCGTACTACTAAGCCTTGTCGAAAGCCTCTCGGCGGCGCTGGGAGGGCCGAGCGATATGGCGGCTATCGGCAAGACTGGAGAGGTAGTCTTGAGAGGTATCGAGGGACTCCTCGGGCTAGGGGGAACCAAGCTATTGGCGGGGGCGCGGATGTCCCTGGCCACATCAATAGTCAACCCTCTGACGTCGGGATTCACGGCGATTGTGGCGCCGCCCATTCCGCCGGTTTCTCAGCTATGTGTCGCAGACAGAAGGCTTCGGATCGGAGCGAACGAGGAATCGGGTCCGTACCAGTCCAGCGATTTTGTACTAATTGGCGTTGGTGGTTCAGAAGCGCGTGAAGATGAGAACGTATTGCCATTCTTTCCAATGAAGGCGGAGGCCTTGGCGGCAATCTTTGAGGGAGAATCCGGGATCAAACGCGGCAAGGCAACGCTGATTGCAGCGTACCAGCAGATGCTTAAGAGTCCTGACCTGACAGCCAATGGAGCGGGAAGTTTATTCGATGGTTGGGTAAAGGAGTTCGAAGGGGAGAAGGAGCGGCTTAAGCGAGTTCGGGTACTGTCACAGGGGGGTACTGACGAAGCGGTTCGGATGCGCCGGTCGACCCATGGCGGTGGTGCGCAAGTATTGAAGGATCTCGACAAAGCGATGGGCAGGCTCGACTTCTGAGAGATACGAATGGGCGATCTGGGAGGGAGGATTTCGCCTGACCTCGCACAACGGCGTGCACGAGTGTTCTTCCAAATTGTCGACGCCCGGCGCGATTGCTGGCTACTGTAGGCGAAGGGGCTCGCCGGGACAATGAACCGTGAGGCGATCGAGCGGGACGCGGTGTCGCGCGGATGCGGCTGATCGATTGCCTCCCGTGCTCGCAGGTGGCGAAAACGGGGAACTGCCCGACGCGGGGTCGGGAAGCTGCTCGATCGGCCGTCGGGCGGGATGCCGCTAAGCTACGAGCGGTATGCGAGGCTGCCGTAGACGAAGGGAGCGGTTGCTCGCGCTCGGGACGTCGTGCCAGAGTTCGGCCCTCGTGGGAGGTGCCGATGAAGCCGCTCATCGCTGGTCTGGTCGTGGGGTGTCTCGCGATCGGGACGACCGCCGTTGCGAAGGATTTCTGTATCAACGTACCGGATCTGGGGATCACGTACGTCGGGAAGGGTTTCCGGATTCCGGGGAAAGGGCGGTGCAAGGGCTTCGACGGAATCTTGCTGAGCGCTGACCACCTGCGTGTGGGCGGCGGCACGGCATGCACCGCGTCCGACGGCTCGCATGTGACCTTCAACTTCGCCCTGATCCGGGCCGAAGCGAACTACCTCTCAACGAACGCGAGTTCGGCCGATCTCTCGCTGCCGTCTCTAACGGGAATGTCGTTCGGCCCGTACGGCGCGGTGGGCTACGCCGCGACCGGAGGCACCTGCCCGAGCACGGCGACGGTTCCGTGAGCGAGAACGTGATCCCGTTCGAGATCGGCGAGAGGATGCGGCGTGACGCGGCCCGTCTGCTGCGCGACGTCGCTCAGCGGATCGAAGAGCTGCCGCGCGAGAAACTGCCTGACGTGCTTCTCCGATTGCCGCTCGACCAGCTGATGAATGCTTTGACAGGGCGGAGGTCGCAATGAAGGCTCTTGCTGCACTGCTACTGGTGACGGCGACGCTCCTTCGGCAACCAGATCGGCAGCTGCCATTCAAAGCGTCGTAGCGCAGGTTCAGTTCCGCGTGTTCAATGACACTTCGGCGGAAGGGCAGTGGTTCATCGTCACGGCGCCTGGGTTCGCCGGCGGTGAGGGATTGCAGTGACTCGGCTCAGCGACGCGAACCGGCTGAAGGCGCTCGCCAAGAATCGCCGGTGGGCTTGCGCGCTCAAGATCGACCCCGACTTCGCGGCGGAGGGTGTGGTCGCATCCGTCATGGTGTTCAGCGTAAAGTCGTGTCAGGCACTGCCGCCTACCTGTGGCGATAACCTTAAGAACCAGGACGAGTCAGACGTCAACTGCGGCGGCAGTCGTTGCGGCCTGTGTCCCGAGTTCAAGACCTGCAACTCGGCTACGGATTGCAGTACTACGTATTGTATCCTTGACGATACTGGCTGTGGAATCTGGGCCGGGCTGAAGATCTGCAAGCCAACTACGTGCTTCAACGGGACGAGCGCAGACGTCGGAGAGGAGGGAGTCGACTGCGGCTATGACGCGTGCCGCAAGCGATGCAATGTGGGCGAGTTCTGCGTGCAAAATTGTGATTGTGGCGTGCCGGCTCACACCTGTACCAGCAACATGTGCAGTAGCGATCAGACGCGACGCACATGACTTCAGGAGATCCCATGATCCGACACTTCGCGCTCGTTGCTATCCTCCTCGCGGCTACTGCCCGCGGCTCAGATGCGTTCGTGATGTGCAACCGCGTGAACGCGCAGGGTATCGTGAGAGACGGCGCCGCGATCCGCGTGCGGACCGCGTGCAAGGCGTCGGAGGTAGCGCTGAACCCGAGCGACCTCGATCTGCCGCCCTCGCCTCCGCCGAAGCACGCGATCTTGAAGGACAGTCACGGTACGGTCATGGGCGTGGTGAGCACCCAGGACCCGGTGCCCTGGCGTCCCTCGTGATGAAGCTTCCCGGCGACGTAGAGGCCGTCCTCTCGGTCGGTCCCGACAAGTTGTACGGCGTCGACAGCGGCCTGTTCTACGAGAGCAACGACTGCACGGGACCGGCGCACACTTTCCCGGCCGGCAATCAAGAGAATCCCGTCGAGATGCCGGCACCGGGATACACGGTGACATCGTTCTTGGCTGGCGACGGAACCGTGTACTTCACGAGCGAGCCCCGTTCACCAAGGCACGTCGGATCATTTCGGATTCTGACGACGAACAACTGCGAGGCCACGGATAGGACGTACACGCTTGGCAAGGTGGACGGCGTGACATTCTATCCGCCCTACCAAATCGTCACGGAGTAGCGCAGCTTCTTGCCGTCACCGCTTTCGCCATGGCGTGGACCACGCATCACGCGTTCGTCTTGAGCACCGGCGCGGTCGACGCGAGAGTGACAGCGGCCTTCACGTGAACCATCCGAACCGCGCGCTCCCGTACCTCCGGGCGAACCTCGTCGGTCTCACGATGGCTCCTTCCTTCCCAAGAAAAGAAGCCTCGGGGAAACCGAGGCGCTTCACTGGGCAATTTTGTCTGATCGGGAGCGGGCCAAATTGAGAGAGCTGACCCCGTTCGGCGCTCTTGCGAGAGTAGACGAAGAGGTGATAGCTGGGCTCCTCGCCGCCTTCGGAGCTGATGCATGGCTACTCAACAAGAAACCCAAGGCGCATCAGACGCGCCAGGCAAGGCCGGCGACAGTTCTCAGAAGGACGAGAATACTGCTCAGCCGCAAGCAGAGAAATCATCGAGCGAGAAGGCTTCGACTAACGAGCGGGCGGAAAAGCCCCGGGCAAATCCGCGAATATCTAAGGCTAAGAGCGCGACATCCTCCAGAAAGAAGGCGCGTTCCGCAGGCGACACTCACCCTCCAGCAGCGCCAGCTCCGCCGCCGTCTCAAGATGATGGGGTTGCTTTCGGACTCGACCCTCGAACAGGCGCCGACGTCTATCACGAATACGGAAAGTTGGCGCTTCCAATTCAGGCCGCTTGGGCTCTGCCCATTGAGCAGCGCAGCGCTTTCCTTGAGAAGGCGCTCGACGGTTGGCAGAAACGGCAGCTGCTGGGTGGAGTCTTGGGAATCGGCGCGGGGATGGCGCACTCGGGCCTTGGTGCCTGGATGATGCTGACCGCTGCCAGTGCACTTACGGGCGGGCTCGCAACCACGCTGATCATCTCGGGTGTCGTGCTTTCGGCATTCGGATTGAACGCCCTGTTCGATAAGCCACCGGACGGCAAGCTCGCAAAATCGCTAGGTGAGACCCTCAGGATGGGACGCAAGGGCGGCAAAAGATGAGCGTCAGAGTTCCTGCGGTCTTTGCCGTCATCGCCCTTATCTCATTCGTTGCCGGAGCCGCTGCATGGCAGCTCATGGGCTCAGCTCCCGGCACCTTCCCGACCTCGACACCGCAAGCATCGCCATCGCCTGTCGTTTCAGCTTCTCCATCGCCGACTCATACGACGGAACGCTCGCCTACGCCAGGAGTTACGCCCGAGCCGCAATGCGCGGTAGTTATCACTACAAAGTCTCTCGGAAAATCCGTCGTCACCGCACTTGTGCTTGATAACGGAGTACGGTTCAGCGCAGTGCCGGAGGTGGCCGCTACATTTTTGGTGCCATGTTCTGCGAATGGGTACCCCGCGACTGCCGTCGACAAGAAAAATAAACGCATCGGTGTCGTCAATCTCAAACTGACACCGAATATTGTAAATGTGTTGTCGCTAGACCGCTCGAACCCGCTTCCATCGCCGAAGCCTAGGAGTTCGGCTACATCGGAGGCGATGAGTGGAACCGGCTCCCGTATCATGTCGTTCGACAAACTGCCGGTGCGGTACCTGGACCCAACGGGTTGCTTTCCGCCAAGCAGCTGGAGCGACGGCGACGTCTGGCGCGACGGGATGCTTTCCTGAACGGGGTTGCCGTGTCCATGCTTTGCGATCTACGACAATGACTGCCGTCGCATGTTGGGAATCGCCGACGCCCTTTCTTCCCGAGGAACTTGGGGAGCCAATTTTGCCGGTACCGCCCTGGTCTCGTTGTCCGGTGAGGTCCGGCTGGGCTGGTAAGTCCCCGTGAGGACGGAGCGCGACGAGGTTCGAGCTGCGTCCTTTGAGCAGCGCACCTCGCCGCGCCTGATCTCCTTCTTTAGAAATTTGTCGATGCTCGCCGTGGACCGCTCGGCGCAAAGCACTCAACACTCGGGACGTCCTCGCCGATCGCGTCCTGGATCCGCTTCAGGTTGCGGATCGCCCACTCATTGGTGGCGATGTCTGCGATCGCAGCTGCCCGAATCGTGCGATCGTCCAGCGATTGTGGCGTCAGCTCGAAGAGCGGGTGGCGGCGCAGATCCTCCTCGGCGGCGGCGAGGAGCTGAGCCTGCAGCTCGTCGTAGTGACTCAACTCCTGGCTGCCTCCGCGGTTGCTTGACGGCGGGAAACAACCGGCAGCGAGATCTACTGTGCTCTACCGATTGAGCTACGTCCGACGGACGGACGGCGGGGCTCGAACCCACAACCACCGGCTCCACAGGCGATGAACTCGCTACCCACGCCACCTCGTCGGGCGGCGGGTTCTGCGGAGATCCGGGTTCCACGGCAAGGAGAAAAGGAAGGCGTCACTCCACCCGTTTCACCGAAATCTGCGGGCGAAGGATCGTATCGTTGTTGAACGAACTCAGCACGGTTCGCGGCAGCGAGGTCCCTGAACCTCGCGACCACCTCCATCGTTTCCCCGTCTTCGGTTTGCACAACCTCACCGACGCCCGCTGGTTGGAGCGACCCCAGCTTGTCCATCACAGCGGTCCGGTGGACCGGGTGGAATGTGATGCGGAGCCCACCGCCCACAACGCTTACGATCGGTGGGGGCGAGGGCTGCGGCCAGCCGGGTGGTAGCTGAAGGTCGAGACCGAGTTCGGACAGCTCGCGTGCGATGTGCCGGAGGAGTAGCCGCTGGGCGGCGCGAGCGATGTTCTGGTCGGCGATTGAGCCGCCCGGCGATGCCGTGTCGAAGATCTGCGGCATGAACGCTGACGCGGCCTGCACGAGAGCAAGCCGCTCTTGGCGGACGGTCGCCTCTAGGTGGCGTCGGGTTGCCAGCTCCTCGCGCTGCGCGGCCGCTTCCTCGCGCTGGGCCGCCTTTTCATGGCGTTCGGCGTCGCGTCGAGAATTACGGAAGTTCAGCAGAAGAGCCGCGATCGCGACGCCCCCGACGATCCACGGACCAATCCACGTGTACCAGGGAGGTCCTAGGCAAGCGGCGGGATCTGCTGCGGAGGCGAGCGGCGCGACCAGGGTGACGACAACGGCCGTCGCGACCCGAAGAATCCGCTTCATGCCCGGGGCTATCAGGTGGTCGGTGGGCCGACAAGCCGCAGGGCGCCGACCGCCGCCGCCTGACGGCCGGCGTCCCCGGTAGCTTCGCATCGTCTTCAGCGCCCGCTCGACTGCGCGAGGGTCGGGCGCACGTCAACGAGCTTGGTGGGCTTGGGAGGTGGTGTGGGCCGCTCTCTCACGGGTGCTCTCTTCGCGCTCGTCGTCTTCTTCGGGATGATCGCCTTGTCTACTTCCGCTTCAAGGCAGCCTCCGACACGTCGTCGACGGACCGCTCGTACGAGAGCGGCATTCCGCCCACCGACCGATCGAGGACCTGCCCCGCCCCGTGGACGTCGGACGACCGCCCCGGGTCAGCCGGTGTACGTGGGCTCGTTTGGCTTGCCGTCCTCATCGATGGAGCCGTGGTCCCCGGTCTTCGTCGGCATCGACGTTTACGACTACAGCCAGGAGAAGTGGGTTCGGGTTGAGCACGACGCCGTCGTCTTCGAACGCGGTGACGGGGCGCAGTTCCTGCTCGCGGAGTACGAGAGAGACGTCGACCGAGATGTAGCCTCGCTGGTCGCCGTGCACCCGACCGAGGAGATGCTGATCGACTTTCCGATCGGGGTGCTGGAGGCGATCCGCGAGTTCGTTTGGAGACCCCGAGGGGGTCCATGTCAGAACCGAAGCCGCCCGGGAAAGCCGACCGCGCGCGGCCACTCATCGATCCGAATCTTCCTTCGCCAGTCAGGCTGTCCGATCGCGGGAATGCAGACCTCGATGAAGTGACCAGGGTGGGGACCACCGAGGCCTTCGAGGGGTAAGCCGCGATACAGGCGCAGCTCGTATCCCTTTCGCGTGCGGCGGGGAATCGTCAAGCCCTCGATGCCGATCTTCGGCGCGACGAATCCAGTCGCCACGACTCTTCCGTGCCGATCGAGGTCCAAGTACTCCGGTTCCAGCGTGAACCTGGTGTCAACGAGCGCCGGCGGCAGCAGCCGTCGCCGTCGCCAGATGCTGTAGTACGGCTGCTTGACGACGGTCGCCAAGTCACCGGTGTTCTCGAAGATAACCGGGATCTCGGCGACGATCTGCGACGGGGGCAACTGGGAAATCGTTCCGAAGTGACCATGCAGCTCGAACCGGAGTGAGCCCGGATCGCGTCTCTGATCGAGCCGGACGCTCACCTGGTTCACGATTACCAGCGAGAGCGCGATGGTGGCGAGTGCCAGGAGCACCGTGCCGTACCACGGCAGGCCTCGGAGAAATGCGATGAGAACGACCCCGGCGGCGGGTGCGAAGGAAAGGATCCAGTTCAGCCACGACTGCAACGCAGTCGAGAGTAGGGTGCCGACAAGCCACCTCAGGACGCTCCAGGCCCGGCTCAGCATTGGTGGCGCGTATCGTCGAGGCGCAAACGTGTCAAAGCCGTGTTCGCCGAGATCGTTGCCGGTATTTGATGCGAGTCAGCGGTTGTACACGTCAATGGGATCGCGGGCTTGGCCGGCCGGTGTGCGCGGCGGTATCCTATTGCCCGGTGATCATCACCAAATTCAACGAGATCCTCACAGGCCTCGATGAAGCGCTGGAGTTCGCGAAATCCCTTCCGGTCAAAGTCGCCGGCAGTCGTTTCGAGCTGTACCGTGACCCGATCGCGGCCTGGGTGGAGAAGCACATCCCCGAAAGGTCGTTGCCCCCAGACCGTGACGACGGTCTCGACTCCATTGCGCTGTCCGAGTCGATGGAGCTGGCTCAGGACATCGTCCCCTTCCTCCGTGGGGAGGACCCCAAGATCGCCAAGGAGAAGCTGGGGCACATCTTCCGCGGCAAGCACAAGCCGGGCGAGGACGATCACAACGAGAGCATGGCTCGGAACATCGCGTTCGAAGTCGCCTTCGCGGCTGTCTGCAGACGCGCGGGTCTCGACACGCGACTGGAGGAACCTGACGTCGTCGTCCGGCTCGGCCAAAGGAAGATCTTGATCGCGTGCAAGAGGCCGTTCGGCGCGCCCGGCGTTGAGGCCAACATCACGGGAGCACGCGATCAGATCGAGAAGCACCTCACCCCATCCGGTGACCGCGGTGCGATCGCCATCTCTCTGTCGCGAGTAGTCGTGCCGCTCGACACGTGGCTCCGTGGACGAGACGCGGCGGATCTGGATCGGCAGCTCGATGCCCGCGTCGTCCAGGGAGTCGAGCGCCACCGGCATCACTGCCAGGAACACGTGCCAGCGGCGATGGTGGGCGGCGTGATCTTCCACGCGAGCTGCGTAGGGTTCGAGCCGAAGCGCTACATCTATCTCGGCGCGTCGCGGCTGTACCGGCTTGGGACTGGGAAGACCGCGAGCAGCCGACTCTTCGACAAGCTGGGCAAGCGGCTGGAGAAGGCTGATCTGTGATCCGCCGGCACGCCAGGTCGACGATCGAGCTGATGCCAGTGGCGAAACCAACTTCCACTCCTAACCCCCACCCCGACGGGCACGCCTACGGAAACGCCGGCACCCACACCAACGCAGGCGATCGTCTGTGTCGTCTCCACGCCTCCCGCGGAGAAGACGTTCGGACTCACTGGAGCCGGGTGGGCGGCGCTCTCCACGATCTTCGCTACCTTCGTCGCCGCTCGGTGTCGCCGTCTTCGGTGCATGGCAGGCGCGGCGGATCGCCCGCAGCCAGATGATGCAGAGCTTCCTCGATACTAACTTTGAACTTGATGAGACGTGGCTCAGGGCCCGTCACTTCGTCGAGGGATTCAGGAAGGAGAATCCGTACGGCCACGCAGAACCGGGCAGCAGCATTGCGGACTCGTTCCGGGCTGCCAGGGGCCACTTTTTGAAGTGTTCAAGCGAACCACGAGCCGACTCGACAGACAGGAAATGAGCGATGCCCGGACCAAAAAGGGGCCTTGGCCGGCACCAGCTGGACTGGGGACGCGACAACACGAACCTTAGGATGCATTCAGACCTAGATGAGTGATCCCCAGACAGGCGAAAGGGCCGTTCATGTCCGGCCATGCCGCGGCCGACCGGGACCTCACGCGCTACTTTGGGCAAAGGAACTTCTGGACGCGATGGTTGCCGTTGTCGGTGACGTATACTTCTCCGTTACCGTTCACTGCGATACCCCATGGATTGGCAAACTCGCCGGGGACGCCGGTGACACCGAATGTTCCCCACCCAGCCTGAAATGCGCCGTTTGCGTCGAATATTTGTATGCGGCTGTTCCCGCTGTCTACGACAAACAAGCGGCCGTCACTGCCCACCGCGGTGCCCGCGGGTCCATTGAACTCCCCTCGACCGTTGCCGTACTGACCCCACATCGTGATGAAGTTGCCGCTGTTGTCGAATTTCTGAACGCGCGCGTTACCAGGGTCCGTTGCGAACACATTCCCATCAGCATCCACGGCGACTCCGAACGGTGAATTGCCGGCAAATTGACCGGGTCCGCTCCCGAACCCACCCCAAGACCCGAGGAACGTTCCGTCGTTGGTAAACTTCCACAGCAGAAAGCTGCTGCTATCGGCGACGAAGACGTTCCCGCTCGGGTCGACGGCGACGCCGAGCGGATTGGAGCCAAAATTGGTCCCCGTTTGGCGACCCCACTGAGTAATGAAGTTCCCATCACAGTCGAACTTCTGCACTCGGTGGTTGGGTGCGAACGTGTCGTGACCGTCCGTAGCAAATACGCTGCAGTTGTTGCTATCTACGGCCACACCGTGAGCATAGGCAAAGCCTCCGGGGGCGCCGCTCACGAATTGCCCCCACGATGTCAAAAAGCTTCCCGCAGGATCGAACTTCTTGATGTACCAGGAATCTGCAACATAGACGTTTCCGTTCGAATCCACTCCGATACCCTCGGCATTTCGGAGGTGAGGCGGATCATTGTCAGTGCCTGCACGTCCCCAGTCGGTGACGAAACTGCAGGGAGGGGGCGTGCATAAAGCTATACCGGATTCACCACTGACATAACGGACCCCGGTAGGTTCCCCGTCGTCTCCAATCTCCTCCAGGATGACCACCGCAGCTTCGCTCCCCAGACCATCACCAAGCGCATCTGTCCCAAAGGGTGACCATGGCAAATCGATCCAGAACCTCTCAGCGCCGCTCCCGCTCGCATCCGTAAAGACCGATTCGTCCGTATCGGCGAGCGCGACGTCGCCACACGTGCCGGCTTCAAGCACTTCGATGGCGTACTCTGACTCGGGCGTTGCGCCCTGTAGCTCCACCGTGATCTTTAGGCTGTCAAGAATACCAGTGCTTCGCGAAATCCGCACGGACCCGCGCACTTCACTCCTCAAGCCATCGCAAACCGAGTTGCCGTCAATGGAAACCATCGCATACATGGAATCACTGTTGATACAGGTGTCAGCGTCCGGCATGCAGCTTGCAGACAATTCATTGACGCAGCCATCTTCCGCGTCCCAGTAATCGGTCGTGCAGGGATCCTCATCGTCACAAACGCCGTCTTCGATCGCGCCTTCTATGCTCGAAGTGGCATAGGATAGTGGTTCCGCAGGGCCCCTCTCACTTGCAGCGATCGTGGTAGGCTTTACATACTTGCATTTTCCAGCGAGAGCGTCCGGCAGACACTTGGCGTCAATGAAGCCCCAACCGTACAAAGGCGAGCGCACCAGTGCGGCCTCACCGCCTTTGGCGATGTATCGATAAAACACTGTCGGTTCTGGCGATAAATCTACCAGCGTGCGTTTCTCGGAGACGCGATACTTGTTTTTGAAACCAAGGGGTGTGAGTTTGCGATCTTTGGACTTGAAGTAGTTCGAGTAGAGCCTAATGGGCGACGGGCATATGGGTTTGTGGGTGGTTGGATCGATGTCATTGTTGACAACGAGCGGACAGCTGGTACCGTCGCAACAATTCCCCGGGCAATGGCACCTCTCCCCCGGATCAGGACAGTCGCTGTCCATTTTGCACACCTTCTTCGGGTGATTCTTGCAAGTATTCTTCCTCCCGGCGCAAGGAGACGCATTGACGAGCGTCGCAAACTGCTCGCCTGTTACGGCATGGCGGCTCCGCATGTTTCGCTTGTCTATTCGATTACAGCGGTTCTTGACTGTCTTAGGGTAACCCTTGGGGGCGGCGAGCGCTTCGAGTTCCGCGAAGCCACACATGTTGGGCGTGTTGGCATAACCCCAAGGCCATTTGGTCGTTCTTTTCTCTACATCGGCAACTTTACCATGATAGTCGAACGTCTTACCTGTCAGCTCCCAACCAGTCACATATCCATCTTTTTTATTGCGTATCCGTGTGCCGTCACCCGGCTTTGGTCTCGCGTCCTTGACCTTGTACCGGTGCGCAGCGGTGGCGCCATTGGGGCAAGTGAATATGAAACAGGTCAGCGCAGCGACGACCAAATGCCACGGCGCGCTTGGCACGAGTATCCTCATGCACGCCATCCTTTCCCCCCTGTAGGTGATCTAATCAGCTACCAGCCAACGGCCCATAATCATAATAATGATGTTCGTCGCCATGGGATGCACGCCTACGCACTCGGCAGAGATAGTGCCCGTGGAAAGACAAAACGATGATCCCCGCGCGCCGGTGCCGACCACGGGGGTGAGCACGATCAGCTCTGCGGCGATGGCGATCACGAGGAGCATTTGCCGAACTCACGGAAGCGCGTTTGCAACGAAAACCGTCGAAGGGTCGCACAAGTCAATGGCGATTGTCCACGGAACAATCGAGGGAAAGGGTCACTCGGACCGAAAGGCGGACGAATCCTGCCACCGGTGGCGGCGATTCGGGTTGGTCCATTCTGACGCAGCCGGAGCCATGTCGGGTGGGGAATCTCTCTGCTCGGGGCAGGGAGCGGGATCCGGTGGGGCGCCTGAGGGCGGCGTCAATCGATGCTGTCGCTCGCGTGTCCGGCTGCAGCTTCACCATCCGGACCGGGTTGTAGGCCGTTGCGACAAGGTACGCCCACAGGCCCGTCCGCTCGACTCCGCGATACCTCGTCTTCCTCAAGCCGCCGATCACCTTCATCGACCCGAAGATCTTCTCGACCCGCTTGCGGCATCGCTGGCTCACCGCGAAGCTCGCATGACGCGTCGTTCGCCCGTCGATCGACGAGCGCCGGTTCGTCGTGTTCTGCGCCACGTGCGGCGTCACCCCGACGCTCTGGAGAACGCCGGTGAACGAGGCCGCGTCGTAGCTCTTGTCGGCACTCGCAGTTCTCACCCTGGATGCCGCGGTCTTGTGCCCACCCGATGGCTCAGCGCCTGCTCTCGCTCCAATGTCCCGTTCGCCGGCGCCACGGAGATGTCGACTCACAGGCCGTTGCGATTCTCTATGAGCACGTGCCCCAAGAAGCGGAGCTAGGCCTCCTTGCCTGGCTCCTTGCGCATGAGCCGCGCCTCGGGGTCTGTCGTCGACTGGCGGCTCTCGTTCGAGCGCCGCTCGCCGTGGAAGCTCACCGTCGAATTACCCGGATCGTCCGTAGGTGGCCGGTCCTCGGGCTTCTCCGCCTTCGGCCGAAAGCATCTCAGCAGACAGGAAGGGGGAGGCCCGTAGGCCGGGCGCGGATTCGATGCCCCCGCGGGGAGCCCGGCCGTGCGCTTGGACCCGTCGGCGCTGCTCATCCTCCCGCTCGCTCCCCTCACCCGCCTCGCCAACCGCGCCCGCTTCGTCGGTCCCGGCGATAGCAGCGCAGCGTGCCCCTACGCCAGACAGCCTGGCATCGCGGGCGGCTCGCGTACCTGGCGACCAGAACGGCCCCGTAGCGGTTTGGCTCGACTGGCCAACCGCGTGATCCGCTTGGGGTAGGACATCCACGCAAATAGGGCGCCCTCCGCCGCCTTGCTGCGGAGCCGAGCGGCCGAGTGACCCGTTCGCGGTTCGCGATGTCGCCAAAAAAGCGACGTTCGGGCTCACGAGTCGCGCGACTGCGTCGACCGCGCACGGACAGTCGATGGCGCCGGCTCACGCTTGCTTCGCGTCGGCCTCGCCCGCGTCGTCGGCGCTCGCGTCATCGTTCGGGGCCTTCCGCGGGCGCGGCGTACTTCATGGCGAGCTATGCGCCTAGGTCGGGCCGCCTCGCGTACAGGGCGACGCAGACCCAATTCGGTGAGAAGCCCGCGCAGCGTGGCGACCAGCGCGGCATCATGTCGGCTTCGCAGAGCTGTGTCTGAGTCGGGGATGTGGCTGCGACCGACGAAGCGAACATGGGGAGAACGAGTCGGAGGAGGTAGCGGCGCATCTGGAGGTCCTCCAAGCGGACCCGAGATTTCGGTCAGGACCAAGAAGTCAATTGGTTCAGAGACCACTTTGCTTGTCCGACGAAGAGACCAGAACACTTGGCAGTGGACCACTTCAGCCGGTCGGCCGCCTCGGATTCGTTCGTGCATCCTGGACCACCGGGAAGACCGGTCTTCTCGTAATAATGGAACTTCGTCGGTTTCGATTCCGCCTTGAAGCGGATCGCGATCAAAGATCCTTTAGGATCTCCCGGCGTCGCTCCTTGAGTTCGCTGTCGGTGATCAATCCCTGGTCGCGTAGAGTTTGAAGCTGTCGAAGCCGCGACTCGACCGACCCCTTTGCGACTTGTCGAGGACTGGCCGCGGAGGACGGCGCAATGGGTTCCGAATACGTCGGCATCCACTCATTCGGAGCTGTCTCCTTTATCGGTACAACGGTCTGACAGCCGGTCGCGAGGAGAACTGCTAACCACAGGCTGCCGGAAGGTCTCACTTGGCAGCGTACTGGCTTAAGATTGGCGTAAGCTTAGGAACACACGCTTTTAGAAAATTCTCCATGGCGAGAGCGAGAATGCTCCGATACTCCTCTTCCGTGCCCCACCATCCGGTTTGAGTCGCTTCGCCGGAGCAACTTGTGGAGAATAACCGTACTCCGCGTTGATCGATTCCAACCTCCGCGTCGACCCACGCTGTTTGCGCCATATAGGTATCGACAAACACTTTGGATACCTTGCCCACAACCGTTGGAAGAGCGCCTGCTGTTTGCGCTGACTCTACCCGCTCGACAGTGAACCCTTCCGCAGCGAGGCCGTTTACGAGACCGCCGGAAACCCAGAGGACCGGATTCTGACTACCTTCGATCTTCTTTACCGGCATTCCATAGAGATTCCTCATCTGTCCAATCTCATCTCCCGTTGCGTACTCGGAAGACCGAGCATCATCGAAGCGCGCAACGGCGATCTGGCCGGCTTCCGTTTTAGGGGCGGGCGGATTCACGTCGAGTGTTCCGTAGCCCAGCGGCACCCTCATGGGAGCGCACCCTGATGAGCCAACCGCCAAAAACAACGCGATAGCCGCTCTGTGTTTGGGCCTCCCTTCGGCCTGTCCGGTGCGTCGGTCGGATATAGTCAAGTACATAGTCACTCCGGGATGAGGTAACGACGTCTTTGGACAAGTGATCGTCTCTGGAGGGCGCCCGTAGACCAACATGAGGATGTCAGTCAACCCTCCTTCTGAGGAATCGCTGCGTGGCGCCGCTGGCCCTCCGAGTGCAGGCGGTGGGCATCGTGACTCGCGCTGGGTTGGGACAGGTGCCGAATGCCGAGGTCGCAGGGGATTTGTCATCGTCACCAAGACCATGCCGAAGGTCCCACAATGCCGGCCAAAACTTGATCGATATCGTCTCGTCTTCGCCCATATCCAGTGCGCGCGCCCTCACCGGCCCGCCTCGTCAGGGCGAGCCCGCTTTCGCCACGCCTCGTCGTCGCCGCCCGCGCTTCGGATCCGCTCGTCGAGCTTGCGATCGAGCCTCGTCGCGGCTCCTTTCGGAGCGTCCTCCTCGACCGAGTCGGCCGGGAACGTCATGGCCGGCATCGGCTACAGCTCTACCCTCCCTGCGCCCACAGCGGGACTCCGGGGTAGTCGATCCGCGGGATCTGCGGGAACCAGGCCCCCCGGAGACGCACCAGCTGAAGGCCGGAAGGGCGGATCTCAAAAAGAGATTTCAACGGAAGTCCGCCGAAATCCTAAAGGATCTTTGCCCGACAGTTCTTCGGGCTAGCGGCCGCACGCTCTCCGCCAGGATTTGAATACATTGGCCCTGACGCGCCTAGTTCTCGTTCGCGCTATCAGAGAGGGCGCGGGGGATTGACATCCTCGTCCCGACGCGCTCTACCCCCCTCGCTTTCACCCCTCTTGGAGGCAACCCATGGCCCACCGACGGCCCGTTACTCTCAGAAGTCGCTCTCACCGCTTCGTGGTGCCTTCACTAACGGCTAGGAAGACACCGGCGCCAACTCCGCACACGCCCGCGCTCCGATGGCCCAGAGCGCCATCTTGCTGCAACGTCTGCACGAGGGACAAACCGTACGCGGAACAACTGCATCTCGCGCAACTTCACACCTCATCAGGCGCTGGATGGGCGTTGCTGATAGGGGTTAGACCGCATCTCAGCGAGAGGCACGAGCCGGTGTTTAGAATCTTGATGTTGGTACTGTTTTGCCTACTGAATCGGTCGTTGCCCGCGACGGCCGAATGGAATGGGCCACATCAAAACACCGACCAGATGACAGACGTAAAGCGGGTTTCAATTGACACCATTTCCACTAACAAATGGTCTGGGTCGATCACATCGGGCACTGCAACTCTCTTGATTAGATGCCAAAAGACCGAGACCGACCTTTGGATCGATGCCGATAGCGTGCTCGAATCGGACTATATGAATGGCTCGGTAAAGATCGTCTATCGCTTGGATGACCAGAAGGCTGTGAGTAGTAGCTGGATCGCGGGTACCGATCACAAAAGCGCCTTCACGCGCAACCCAGTTCCTTTGATTCGGGATATGCTGAAGGCGAAGCGAATGCGCATCCAGGTTCCCTGGTTCGTCCCCTCCGGTAGCACGTGGGTGGCAGACTTCGACATCGAGGGACTAGGCGACAAGATTGGTGACATCGCCAAGGCATGCAATTGGAAGCTTCAGGGACCAAACGTACGAGAGGCTCAAGCCCAGGCTGCAAAAGCGGCAATGGCCAAATGCCTGAAGCAATACAACGGTAATCAAGCGCTTTGTGATCTTCTACACCACCACTGAGAGCGAAGGTTCGAAGCGACATGACTCGAACGCAAACGGCCTTAGTCGGTCTCCCACTCATGGTCATTGCGCTCGCCATCGTTTTGACGGCAGCGGCTCCAATGAATGCAACGCAGACGGCATGTCACATCAGCCTAATGCAACAGAGCTGTGTATTCACAAACGACAACTACCTCATGCCAGCATCAAGTTGCGTCTATGTCAAAATTGTTAATCGAATCACGGAACGATCCGCAATCTCCAATCACACGTGCTCGGGAGTACTTTGGCCAAGGACCACCGCCGGTATTCCGGTCGTTTTTCCGGATAACCTAGGATCGATGTGCTCCAAGATGGAGGACTGCGGCATGGAAATCGTGGCCGATAGCGGCACCGAGAGTGCCGCGGGCGGTAGACCGCGAGCGGATTTGTCCACCAATGTCGGCCAAGCGGTTGAACCGCGGGACCAAAAAGCGAACTGCACTTACTCAAAGGACGGCGTGCTAATCACTTGCAAATGATCACAAAGGAATGGTGCGGATCATCGCTTGGAAGCCGCGCCCACGCCGGCGCGGTTCGTTGGCTTCGATCGTGAGATAGTCTGACCGCTTCGGCGGCTCACGACGTCCTACATTTTCGCCGCTGCGAGCGGCAGAGCTGTGTCTCGCCGGAGCGACACGCCACCCGTAGCTTCACGGCGCCGCTGGCGACGCTCGCGCACAGCACGTCCGCGTCGGCCGCATAACGTCAGGAGTGGGACGGCGGCGAGGATCAAGCGTCGCAGTGGCATGGCCGTCTCCTTTGTCCGCTACGGCCCGGCAACTAGGCTGTACGGCGGCGTGAACTGCGAGATGTCGAAGCTCGCGAACGGGAAAAGTGGTTGGGGCCCGTAGGCGTACGTCGTACATCCGGCAGTCGGGTTTGATCTGTACGAGTTGATGTCGTGGACTTCTTGCGCTCCGGAGGCGTACACCAACAGGCCACCGGGCTGCAGATACGTGCCTGCGTAAAATCCGCCCGAATAGAGATTTGCATACGGCGTGCCCGTGCAGTTCGATGATTCGTAGTAGAGCGACGGCGGGCCAGAAGTACCGTTCACCCCTAGGTGGTCCACGACCATCTCAACCCCAACACCGCCAACGGTGCGCACGACATAGATCTGACTCCCCGCGGTCACCGGCCGGCTTGGCGTGCCCATCACGACACCGTTGACGTCCTTCACGACCATCGTTGGTGTTCCGCTCTGGCAGTTCGTTACCTCGACCTTCGCGGGCGTCGAGCCGAAGAGAACGGCGCCGATCTCATCGACGACGACCGTCGCCTTGGCGGTGGTGCGCGTCGGGAGGCGCACCTCCAGCGCCCACGCGAGGGTCGCGGCGGTGAGGAGGCCGATGGTCATGCCGAGCACGATGCGTCTCATGGGCTGGTGTCCCCCGTGTTCGAGGATCGGAGCTTTCTGCGAGTGTCAGGCGGAAGTCAACGGCGCTCACGCAATTGACGCTAGAGGAGAGCGCGACACGGCGACGGACGTGGCTGCACAACGCCGGCAGCGATCTTGGCAGCGTGTCCGACCTCGCGGGGCCGAGCGAAGGCGGCGGCGAACCGGCACGGTGCGTCGTACGTCAGCTATTGACTTGAGGGCGCCGCCCTACCTATCCCGGCGGCCCAAGGAGGGTTCTACACATGCGCCGCCGGCTTCGTCTCGACCGACTCTCGATCACACCCTCGTCGCGCGGCATTACGACCGCCGCCCTGGCTCTCGCGCTCGCAGCCACGGTCGCGTTCGCCGGCTCCGGCGTGCAAATCACGCCGGACGGAAAACGGACGCTGGTCAGCAAGGACCTCGCCGGCGAACGCTGGGCGATAACGTGCGAGGAGGACGGGACGATCTCCGGGAACGTCTTCCGACCCGATGGTGGCGCGCCGGCGTTCGTGTGGTGCGACCCAGAAGGCGACGACGGCGAACCCGATCCCTACGCCCGCGTCGTCACGCTCGCTTGCTACGGCGCCGACGCATGCGCAGCAGCGCCTTGCGAGGAGACGGAATGGCGCCTCATCGGCTCCGTGCCGCTGCAGGGCGCGTTCTGTTTGCCACCGCAACCGGGGACGACGCCCGTTCCAACGCCGCAGCCGACGGCCGAGCCGACGCCCGAGCCGACCGCCGCGCCCGCGACGCCTACCCCCGCACCGACAACGATACGGACGCCGACCCCGACACCCGTGCACACCCCGGCCCCGACCAGGACACCGCCCCCGTCGACGTGCTGCCGCCACTGCTCGACCGGCAAGCCGTGCGGCGATAGCTGCATCGCGCGGAATCTCACGTGTCACCAGCCTCCGGGTTGCGCGTGCTGACGGGACGGGCGGGATTCGTCGCGGTCGTCGCGATCGCCCTACTCGCCGCACCGACGGGCGCCTCTGCCGGCAGCTGGGTCCACGGGTACACGCGGCGGGACGGTACGTACGTGTCGCCCCACTACCGCCGAAGCCCAGGCAGCGGGACGCCGCGAACGCCGACGTACCATCCGCCCGCGACCACGACGTTCGGGACGACAACGAAACGCAGCCCCGCGGCGACGGGCGCTTTTCAGCGGTCGCACCCGTGCCCGTCGACCGGGAAGACGAGCGGCGCGTGCCCCGGCTACGTCATCGACCACATCACACCGCTCAAGCGGGGAGGTGCAGACTCACCGTGGAACATGCAGTGGCAGACGACCGAGGCGGCGAAGCAAAAGGACAAGTGGGAGTAGCGGCCGGGCGCGCGACCGACGTCGGCCCGTACCAGCTTTTCATCCTCGCGCTATCGCTGTTCGTCCTCTTCGCGCTCGCGATCCAGTCGACGACGGAGCTGGAACCCGGAACGCGGACCATCCTGGAGTACGCCGACTTCGGCGTCTGCCTGCTTTTCCTCGCCGACTTCGTTCTGAGCCTCGCCCGCGCGCCTAACCGGCTCGCATACCTCGCGCGATGGGGCTGGATCGACCTGCTATCAAGCGTGCCGGCACTCGATCAGCTGAGATGGGGCCGCGCCGCCCGCGTTCTCCGCGTGCTCCGCGTCCTGCGCGGCGTCCGCGCGTCCAAGATTCTGTCCGGGTTCATTCTGCAGCGCCGCTCCGAGAGCGCCTTCCTCGCCGTCGCGCTGCTCTCGATCGTCCTTCTCGTAAGCGGGAGCATCGCGGTCCTTCAGTTCGAGGTCGGCGCGGAGGGCGCGAACATCAAGAGTGCCGAGGACGCCCTTTGGTGGGCCATCACGACCATCACGACGGTCGGGTACGGCGACCGCTATCCGATTACGACGGAAGGGCGCATCCTCGCGGCGGGTCTCATGGTCGCTGGCGTGGGTCTCTTCGGGACGTTCACCGGATTCGTCGCCTCGTGGTTTCTGGAGGCACCGGCTGCCCAGCAGACGCACGACCTTGACGAGATTCGGGCGGATCTCGCCGCACTCCGCGCGCTGATCGAACACCGCAGCACCGAGCCCGAGGTGCAGAAGCCGGTCACTCCACGAGCCGGCCCCACCTAGTGGTACGACGTGATGAGCGCGCCTCGGTCTCTCGATATGCTGATGTCGTGACTTCGAGCCGATGCCTCTGGTTCGCCGAGCGGAGCCCTTCGACCATCCCGACTGGATCTTCGAGGTGAAGTACGACCGGTTCCGCGCGCTCGCGCACGTGGAGTCGGGTGCTGTTCGGCTCGTGTCGCGGAACGGGAACCCCTACCGGCAGTTCGGCCAGCTCTGCCACGATTTGGCGGCCGAGCTGCGGTGCGGTGAGAGCGCCGTCCTGGACGGTGAGCTGGCGTGCCTCGACGACGACGGCCGGCCACGCTTCGACCATCTATTTCAGCGACAGGGCACGCCGGTATTCGTCGCGTTCGATCTTGTCGCGCTCGACGGACGCGACCTCCGCGACATCCCGTTGCTGGAGCGGAAACGCCGGCTGCGCGCGTGGTGCCGCGAGAATCGGGCTGCGCCCTCTACCTCGACTACATCGCAGGGCGCCGGCGTCAGCCTCTACCGGTGGTGCGACGGGACTTTCGGGCAGCTGCAGGCTCAGCCGAAAGCGCTTTGCGCCGACTCCTACTCGACCGCGCTCAAGGTGTAATCGCAGCTCCAGCTTTGGTTCGTCGCCAAAGCTTAACTGAGGCAACACTCTACCGGCATGTCAGGAGTCTCCGATTCCGATTAAACGAGCAACTTGGTAGCGGCGGTGGCCCGGCGAACGTTAGTTCTCCGCAACTGCCTGTCTCAGCTGTCGGCGGGTCTAAGATCAGTGTCGCTGACAGCGGACCAACGAATACCCTCTCGAAGGAGCTGCGGCTCGCTTTCACCAAGAACCGAATGCGCTTGTGATCCGCAACTTCTCTTACAACTGTCGCGCGTGCCATTGATCCATCGACAAGGGCTCCGCCGAACACGAATCGGCTGTGGCGAGCGTTCGTTCGCCAACCTGTCTTAGCGCTCGACGAGTAAGTACCTCCCGGAATGCCAAGATCTACGATCGTTCTGCGAACTGGATCGTTCACTAGAACCCGGAGTCCTTGAGCCGTCGGGTCAAAGATGGGCGCTCCTGAGAATTCAAGAGTACCCTGGAAAGTCAGTCGGTCGTCGCCATGCGGTGTCGTGAAGTCGGAGAGCCTCAGCAGCGGTTTGCGAATCGAGACACCCAACGTGCACGGGTCGCAGACATCCCCTAGTCCATCCCCGTCGGTATCGGTCTGAGATGGGTCGAAATCGAACGGGCAGCCATCAACGGTATCGCAGAGTCCGTCGCCATCACCGTCGGGCAGATGAACATCCGAAGGACAGTCGATGTCGCCTCCGTTGCAAGTCTCAGCAACATCGCACCGGTCGGCTACGGGCCGACAGACCACGCCGACTGCGGCAACGTGGTCCGACGGACAGGTGGGTGAGACCCCATCACAGGTCTCCGGCACGTCGCACGAACCGGCCGCGGGTCGACAGACCGTCGTCGCCGGCTCGATCTGGCACGTAGACGAACAGCAATCGCCATTGGCGGTGTTGTCGTCGTCGCACGCCTCGCCGGCGTCAATGATCCCATCGCCACAAACGGAGGCGCCGGCGATCTTCCGGATTCGGAAATTCAAGAGGTCCGCCACAAGCAGTGCACCGTCGGGACCGGCCGCCAGTCCCATCGGCAACCACAGCATCGCCTCGATTGCGGGCCCGCCGTCGCCGCCGAATCCCCCCGGAGGTCCGACGCCCGCGAAGGTCGAAATGATTGCCGCCGAGTCGACTCTTCGAACACGATGGTTTCCGGTGTCGGAGATGTAGACGCTTCCGTTCCCACCGACCGCTACGCTGCGTGGCCCCTGCAGCATGGCTTGCGTTGCGGGGCCACCATCGCCGGAAAGACCGTACTCGCCGGTGCCGGCAATCGTGGTGATCAGTCCGGCGGCGTTCACCATGCGGACTCGGTTGTTGCCGTCGTCGGCAATGAATAGGTTTCCGGAGGAGCCGACTGCGATACCGGATGGTCCGGCTAGATGCGCTGCCGTTGCAGGGCCACCATCGCCGCTGAATCCCGGCGTGCATTGGCCAGCCACAGTCGAGATGATTCCGGACGTGTCGATCCTGCGAACGTGATTGTTGATCTCGTCCGCAACGAATACGTTCCCGTCGGCGTCCACCGCGACGGCCCTCGGATTGCCGAAGACGGCCGACGTCGCAGCACTCTCACTGTCAAAGCAACCGGCGTCACCGTAGCCCGCCATCGTGGAGATGATCCCAGAAGTGTCGACCCTGCGGATGCGACGGTTTCCGGTGTCCGCGATGAAGAGATTGCCGACACGGTCGACCGCCACGTCAGCCGGGCCGTCGAACTGAGCCGCTACGGCAGGTGAACCGTCTCCTGCGAAGCCGCGGGTGCCGTTACCAGCGATAGTAGAGATCGTGCCGAAGGCGTCGATCTTCCGGACGCGGTTGTTGCCCAGGTCGGCGATGAAGAGGTTCCCGTTGGCGTCCACCGCGACGCCGTACCCGCTGTTGATGCTCGCAGCAGTGGCCGGTCCGCCATCGCCGCCGAATCCCTGGACGCCGTTTCCGACGACCGTGTAGATGTCCCCCGGCGTGCCGACCACCAGGTTCGGGGATGCCAGGAGCGTGATTGAGCACACGATCAAGGTGAAAACCGTTCGCGTCTCCCTCGCGCGCGGTCTCCAGGGATTCATGCACGTTTGCAAGCGCCGAACGTCTCAAATCGGCGCCTGACGGTCAAGTGGCCAGCGGCGCCTGGCCGGCCCTAGCACACCGCTCCGCGGCCTCGCGGCAGGGGTGCGTCTACGTCGATCAGCTCGATGTAGTCGATTGCAGTGCGATTCGAGATCATGGTCTCGGCGATCGACTCCAGGTTGCGACTCACCGCGATCCGCCCGCACCCCGCCGTCGCACGCGTCACCACCCCGGCCGTCGATGGGGATCCAGTCGCCCGCCATACCGGCTCCTAACGCGAGGGTGCGCAGGTCCGAGTCTGGCCATGCGCAAGCGGATCGACCCGTGGCCTACCTCACTACCCGGGCCGCCGATCCGAGAACTCGATTGCCCGCCCTACCCGCCCGCATACGCGAGCGGGCGTCACGCAAGCCAGAGAGCCGTGGGGCGACGACGACGCCGAACAGCCCATTAACCAAAAATTGCGCCCTTCGCGCTTGCCAAGCTGGTCAACGTCGACATATCGCGAGTCGGAGAAAGGCCACACGAGCATCGCGCTGACCCGTGCCGAAAATGGACGCCAGCGCGCAACGACGACGAAAGGGCACGTCACATGAGGAAGAATCGACGATCGCTGATTTCGAGGGCGATCGTACTGGCAGCCTTCGCGCCGGAGCGCCCTTGTCCGCCGACGCCGAAGGTTCCTATCATCCGGGTGCCGAAGTCCGCCGCGACGCTCGCCATGGGCTTGGTCGACTCCGGCGAGATTCACCTGAACACCATCTACGTGAATGGCCAGTTGGTGGGTCCGCCAGTGGCGCCCGGGTCTACTGTGGGAATTGGCTTTACGTGGTATCTCACGGCAGTACCCGGATGTCCTGCTTGTAGGATTCAGGCCTACATCGGCTTCCAAGGCATGGAGGCGACCTGCTTCGCCGACGCTAATGCCCCGGCGAGTAACTGGTTCAGCGGCACCCTCACGGCCCCCACCAAGCCAGGCACTTATCTGATCATGGTGAACGAAACGCTGGATGCCGGGTGCCAGGCGGTCACGAGCGGTGGCGGTGGCTTACGTTCGATCGTCGGGGTCGTCGCTACCCTGAAAGTCAAGTGAGTTAGGTGCCCGGGGGTCTCGTCCATGAGCGGTACGGCATGCGCAGGCTGCGACACGTGATCGCGGCAGCGAGCGCGAGAAGGACGTTCGTGCTGGGGGTCGCTCTCACCGCCGCCGCGGCCGCATGCGGCGGATCAAACAAACCGCCGACCGGCGGCGGCGTGGCGTTCGAGCGCATTGGCCCCACGGCCTCGCTGCGACACCTGGATGCGCATGCGATCTCCGGCGACGGCAAGGTCGTCGTCGGTAGCGCCGGCCCACTGGAATGGCAGGGCTTCCCATGGGACTTTGCCGTGCGCTGGACAGCCGATCGAGGGCTGGAGAGCCTTGACATCCCCGGAGCAGCGACGGCGACATCGCGCGACGGCGCTACGGTCGGCGGTCGAATGAACGTACCGCCCATCACCGCCCGCCTACGCGTTAGCCCGACGCTCGCCTTCCGCTGGACCGCAGCCGCTGGTGTACAGACGCTCGGCGACCTCGATCGTTCCCCAAACGGATACGACGTCACAGCATGGACGCGCAGGGCGGCGTCCTCGTCGGGACGGGCATCCGAAATGTCAACGACGCTCTCTTCAGGCCCTTCCGTTGGGACGTAATCCAGGGCCTCACGTTCTACCCGGTCCCCCGCGGCTTCGCCGCCTACGTCACGACGCTCTCCCCGGACGCCGAGATGGCGGCGGGCTTCGCGGTAGAAGACACACCAGACGGCGTATCGACCGCTGTTCGCTGGGATGCTGCCGGCCAGCTGACGACCTTGGCCACGCCTGTGGGTCGGCTCGGATGTGAACCCGCCGCGATCTCCGACGATTCGCGGATCATCGCTGGTACGTGCTTCCAGCGCGTGTTCGTCGACAATGGGTATCGTGACGTTCCGGACCTCGTCCGCTGGGTCGGTGATGCAGTCGACGTCCCCGAACCGCTGTCGAATGCCGACGGGAGTACGGCCGAGGATGCATCCGCCGACGGAGAGACAATCGTCGGCAAGATCGAAGTTCAGGGGCCGCTCGAACGACGCGCGATGGTCTGGCGCGCTGAAAGCGGGAAACGCTTGCTCGAAGACATCTTGCGCGACGCAGGGATCGGCGACGCGCTTTCCGGCTGGGTCCTGCACGAGATCGTCGGCGTATCCGATGACGGCCTCGTCGTCGCGGGCAACGGCGTTGCTCCAGACGGAGAGAGAGCCGCGTTCTACGCAATCTTGCCACGCGGGGGCCGCTGACCGATCATCGAATCGCAAGCAGCCGACATGCCTCACCCGTTGCACGCCCCCAGCTATGGCGGGTCTAAAAACGACCACAACTTGGGGCTGCGGCCTCTCGCATCAATTGTTGTTCCTTCCTACTAGCTCGCCGGGCGTCCCGGGCTCGTCGCCAAGCGCTTCTGGAGGTGGATGGCGTCGACCCCTGCCTAATCATCCTCGATCTCTTCATGCCCGGCATGGACGGGTTCCAGTTCCGCCATTGGCAGCTCGGAAGCCCATTCGCCCAAGTGCCGATCATCGTGTTCTCGGCGGGCTACGACGTCGCGCGCGTGCAGCAGATCACCGGGCTACCGGCTGTCCGGAAGACCGCCGACCCCGACGAGGTGTTGCTGCTCGTGCGGCTGCACTGCGCGGCGTGACGAGCTGACCGGCTCCGCCGCCCTAGTGCCGCTCCGCATCCGCGGAAAGCCGCCCCGGTCAAATTAGGACATTACCTAGCGACGCACCCGAGCCGTGATGGCAGGAGCAACCGTCACCCAGTGACCGGCGAGGTCCTGGTGAGTGCGTGTGACCCTTCGGTACGCTGATGCGATGGCCTTCGAGCCGATGCCCTCGCTCGCCGACGCGCCGCGTTCCGTCCCGCGCAGCTGCCGATCCGTCGGCGTTGTCTTCCCCGACAACGATTCTACGGGATAGGAGGCCGTTGAAACGGTGGACAAGCGCACTGCGTGGAGCTGAGGAGTTCACAAAACCCCCCGCTTTCGCAGCAGCGGGGCTCTACTGCGCCGCCTCGCGACCAGACGTAACCCGGCGGAATGCAGCAGAGGCACGCGGTCGGACCGCTGGCCAGTCCGCATGCCAGTCCGTCGCCGGCACAATACATTGCGTCGGTGCCGTCACATTCCTCTGGCGGCGAGGTGACGCCGTCTCCGCAGGGCGTCCCAGGACATGTACACGTCGCCCGGCATGCACCGGGGCAGCGAGCGTCATCGCTTCCGTCGCATTCCTCGCCGGGGCGGTTCACGACGCCGTCTCCACAAGCAGGTCCGCACGTACAATCGGTCATGCAAAAACCGCCGAGGCACCGAGACCGGGACAGGCCGTCACAAGCCTCGTGGCCAGCACGGTATCCATCGCCACAAGCCGGAATGACCTGCGCTTGTACGGCGTAGGCCGAACCAAAGATTCTGCCCACAAAAAAGCGATCAACGTCGCGCCGGCACTCCGCGTGCATCAGCGCGCGCATGTAGGTCGTCTCCATGCGTCGTTGTTTATTCCCCAATAGAGGGAAATTGACATGTCGTGCGTTCGCAGCCAACGCTCGAAAGTAGTCGCGCACGAGACGCGTGGTCGGCTTCAGCCAGGCGGCATTGCACGCGGCATCGGTAGAATCAGCCACTTCGAACAGCACACCGCGCAGGAGGTAGTGGAGTTGCCGCATTACGGGACCGGCGTCTCCCGTAGACGAGCAGCGGCCGGTGGCTTCAGCGCGGTCGAACGCGCGATACAGTCCGACCTTGGCAGCGTGTGGGCAGCCCGGGCTGGTGGGGCGATTTTCGAATCCCGCGATGCGGCAGTCGAGCAATTGAACCGCGGCATCGCCGGAAGCGCGGAGTTTTTCCGCCGCGCACGAACCGTCGTCCGCGGGCTCCGCGGGGCGCCCGTGGAGAACCAGAAGCAGCGGGATGGTCGCCAACGTGAAACGATTTGTCATGACCGCTACCCAGGTTGTGGCGTCGTTCCGTAACGACGGCACCATTTCAAAATGTAGTATGACGTGCAATGCGAGAAACGCGGGCGCGTGGGCGCTCCTGGCAGCTCTCGATCCACTGGTAGCCGCAAGAGGAGCAAATCCGGTGGAGTGCCCACGGGTCGCCTCGGCGCAGCCGCGGTCGCAGTCGACCCGGATTTCCCGGCTCGGCGCCGCATCGGCAAACTGCGTGCATGTTCGAGAACGGCGGCCAATCGCGAACAAGCGGCATCGCTCGCTCTCCGCGTGGCGGCGCGCGGGGCGGGACGTCGACGACGCTACAAACGGGACGCAATGGGTCCGCTACGGTGGATCAAGAAACGTTCCAACCAACGAAAGTCTCGGGTCGTCGCGAAAGAAGACGACGAGAAACCGTCGGCCGTTCGATGTGACTCCGACGGCGCTCGGTGATCCCACGTCGTCGGCAACCTCGAAGATGGCGGACCGGTCGACCTCCCCACCCGGCGAAACCTGCACGGCCCGCAGACGATCGCCGCTGACGGAGCCGTGCGGCTCGATCCAGGTGACCAGATAGCCGCCGGGGCCGTACGCGACGCCGCCCAGGCGAATCCGACCGACACCGGCCTGAATCACGAACCCGTCGTCTCCATCGAGGACGCCGGCCCCCGGCCGAAACCGCGCCCCGCGGATCTCGGTGACGTCCCCCGGCGCGGTTTCCGTCGCAGCTTCCCAGACGATGAGGAAGTCGGTTCCGTCGCCGGCGATCGCCGTGCGAAAGCGGTCACCGGCAACGACGTCCGCGACGCGGGTCCGGGTCCGTGACGACCCGTCGAGCGCGTAAACCCATACGGCTCCGTTAGGCTGCGAGGTGCCGTCGCGACGCAGCTCGCCCTCCACCCAAGCGCCGACGGTAGCTTCGCCGCTCGTGGCGATCGCGGGCGGGCCGGCAGTGAGTCGTCGTGTGTCGGAAGACCCCATCGGAGGTGCGATGACGCCGAGATCTTCCACGGCAAAGTCTCCCGTGCCGAACGCGACCCGGGCCCCTTCGACGAGCGTGCCGAGCCCGCCGCCCAGGAGCACCGACCACAGCACGACGAAGTCCGAGTCTTGAGCTGCCACGGCGGGAGGTGGCAGCAGCGTGGGTCCCACACCGGAACCGGCGCCGCTCTCGATCTCTTTGGCTGGCTCTAAGACGACACCAGCCGGGTCGATCCGCATCGCGACGAAGGCCCAACCGGTGAGCGGGAATTCCGGCGACAGGCCCTGCTCGCCAAACCAAGCGACATCGTAGGCTGTTCCATCGAACGAAGCGGAAGGAGAGTCGTAGCCGGCGTCCGGGTACGAGCCGATTGCACTTCTATCGCTGAGCGTAATCCATTCGTCGTCGAGGCGAGCGCCGTCGGGATCGAGGCGAACCGCGAAAATGTCGTGGCGGTGATCCCGGAAGGCGTCGAACGCGACGAGATATCCGCGCCCGTCCGAGCTGGCGGCTACGGTAGACACGCTGCTGAGACCGTCGGCAATCGTGAAAGACGCCTCCGGGGAAGGTTCCGGCGTCGGCGCCGGAGACGCGGGCGATGGCGCCGGCGGCGTCTCCGCCGGTGAGGGCGTCGCCGGATTGGTGGACGGTGCCGGCATTGAACTGCCGCCGCCACATGCCGACAGGAGCAAAGCGCCGACCAGGGCAGCGAGTCCTGCGCGGTATGCGCGAGCGCCGCGCTCGCGGTCTGCCCGTGCGGAAGGCGACGTACGAGTCCACCCCATCGCGTGCCCCCCATACGCCGGGTTGGCAGACCGCGGCGAGGCCAACGTGGTTGGTGTTCGAGTTCGTGTCGTGTGCCAGGACCGGCGAAGGAACGCATCGATAAGGACGGGCCGGCCGGCGTAGTCTTACATGACGCCCGCTACGCGGAACCGTCGGCGCGAAATCGCGCCGCGGGCACGTTCACGCGGATGCCGCCGCCGAGCGCTTTTGGCTCCGACCGGTACGCGGACCTCAACGCCGTCGGCGTGATGCTTCGCCCACCCATTCGCGTAAGGGCCGGTATGGCGGATAGCGGGCAATACCCGCCCTCCGAGCTGCTCGCCCGCCTCCGACATGGGCGGAACTGGTTCGGTCTCCGAAACCATGCATGGATACTCGCAGGCGACGCAGACTGGCGAGATGCGGCTGGCGGTCGAAGGCGATCCACCTTGGGACCGCCGCGTCTATCGCGCGGCTGCATTCGTCGCCGTGATCGACCGACACCACCGGGCGGGGAAGGACGCCTTCGTGGTCAAAGCGGCGACAGACCTCGACACGCTGCTCTATGCTCTACGGGCGGATCGACACGTCGCCTGCCTGACGAGCTAGTGTAGCGTCTCTGAAGTTCCGCCCACATTTCTCGTCCAAGCGGCATGAGGTACGTGGCGGAGCGGATGCAGGTGAAGGGAAGCGATCGGACGGTGCTGGAGAGCTGGAGTCGATCGCCTACGGTTCCTCAGGCGCT
>DASRDP010000101.1 GCA_035652535.1 Chloroflexota bacterium | reverse complement strand
TCCCCTCCCCCGCGACGGGGGAGGGTCAGGGAGGGGGTGACACCCCCCATCCCAGGCCTTCGGCAGGCTCAGGGCAGGCTTTTCCCCCGCGACGGGGGAAGGCGCGCACCATCCCCTCCCCCGCGACGGGGGAAGAAGCAGACAATTCCCCTCCCCCGCGACGGGGGAGGGTCAGGGAGGGGGTGACACCCCCCATCCCAGGCCTTCGGCAGGCTCAGGGCAGGCTTTTCCCCCGCGACGGGGGAAGGCGCGCACCATCCCCTCCCCCGCGACGGGGGAGGGTCAGGGAGGGGGTGATTTCGCATATCGGTCAGCGCATGAGCGCCCGCAGGACCGCGCCGAATGCCGCCCCGTAGAGCGCCGTCAGCGCCAGCGCATGATCGCGCACCGTGCGGCGAAAGCGCGCCGACAGCAGACCGGGGAGCGCCGCGGAGATCGCCATGCGGAGCGCGCGCCCCGCGACCGAAGCCGGAATTGCGAGGGCCGGGTCTACGCCTCGGCTCGCCGCGACCAGCGCCCACACCTTGAACGCAACGCCGCTCCAGGGCTGGAGCAGGAACGCCCAGGCGCCGTGCTCCGCGATGCCTGCCTCCGCGGTCCGAACGTGCCGCTCGGCCACAAATGGGAGCGCTGCTAGCAGGGCGCGGGCGCGGCTCGGTCGGCGGTGCGCGAAGACGTAGAGCGCGGCGCCGCCGAGGGTGCTCCCCAGGATCGAGGCGAGGAGAGGGCGAAGGAAGCGCCGCTGGGCCCCGACGGCGAGCGGCACCAGGAGGAAGTCGGGGATGATCGGCCACACTGTCGCTTCCGCCACCGCCCAGAGGAACATGACCGCGAGGGAGGCGCGGCTCGCGGCCAAAGCCTCCCACCGGTCAAACGCCACGTGGCTCAGGGCGCGTCGGTCATCCTGAGGGCGGAGCCCGAAGGATCTCGCCCGATCGAGATGCTTCGCTGCGCTCAGCATGACAAAAAGAACGCGCTCAGCATGACAACCACAACGCGCTCAGCATGACAAAAAGAACGCGATCAGCATGACAACAAGAACGCGCTCCGCATGGCAGCCGTCGGTTCCCCCTCCGCCGCGGCCTGGGGTGAGGGTGAGGGGGCGGCCACTCATCCGCCGACACGCAGGACCATCTTCCCGAACTGCGCCCGGTCCATCATCCGCTGGTGGGCGCGCGGCGCGTCCCGCAGCTCGTACACCTGGTCGACGATGGGCCGGAGGCGTCCCTCGGCGAACCAGGGGAGCGCCTGCTGCGCGAAGGTCGCGACCGACGTGCTGAACAGGCGGCCGGTGGTGACGGACATGCCGAAGAAGGTGAGGTTGCGCATGATGGCGAGGCGCGTGTCCAGCTCGACCCGCGGGCCGCTGGGCGAGCCGTAGATCACGCAGCGGCCGTCGTCGGCCAGGCTCGCCACGCTGGCGGCGAACGTCGCCTTCCCCACCCCCTCCAGCGCCACGTCCACGCCGTGCCCGTCGGTCGCGCGCCGCACCTCCTCCGCCACGTTCTGCGAGGCATAGTTGACGACCGCGTCGGCGCCCAGGGCCCGAGCGCGCTCCAGCTTCCAGTCCTGGCCGGCCGTCGCCACGACCCAGGCGCCGAGCCGCTTGGCGATCTGGAGGGCCGCGCTCCCCACGCCGCTGCCGGCCGCGTGGACCAGGACGCGCTCGCCCGCGGCGACGCCGGCGAGGGTCACCAGTGCGTGCCAGGCCGTACCGAAGGCGACGGGGATGGCCGCGGCCTCTTCGAAGCTCATCCCCGGTGGCATCGGCAGCACGCTCCAGGCGGGCGCCACCGCCAGCTCCGCGTACGTCCTTCGCGCCCAGGCGATGACGCGATCGCCGGCGCGCAGTCCCGCAACGTCCTGGCCGACGGCCTCCACGGTGCCCGCCAGCTCCAGCCCGGGGATGATGGGCGGCGCGCCTCCGTGGTACGCGCCGATGCGCATCAGGTGATCGGCGAAGTTGACGCCCACCGCCCGCACCCGGACCAGGACCTCGGCGGGGCCCGGTCTCGGGTCGGGCGCGTCCTCGTAGCGCAGCGCGTCGGGTCCGCCCGGCTCGTGCACAAGAATCGCCTTCATCCCTGCTCCCTCTCCCTTCGCGCGTCGCGGCCGTGTCGTAGCATAGTGCCATGCTTCCCCGCTCTGCCGTGGGCGACGCGGCCGGCGACGCGCACCGGCCGTGGCCCGCGCCGCGCGCTCCGTGGGTCCTGGGTCAGAGCTGGCACGATCTGCTGTTCGCCCACTGGCCCGTGGACCCGGCCGCGCTGCGCCCGCTCGTGCCCGCGGACCTCCCGATCGACACGTACGAGGGCCACGCGTGGGTGGGCGTCGTCCCGTTCACGATGGTAAACGTCCGGCTGCGCGCCACGCCGGCGCTGCCGCCCTTTCCGGAGCTGAACGTGCGCACCTACACGACCGTCGGCGGGCGGCCCGGCGTCTACTTCTTCAGCCTCGACGCGGCGAACCGCCGGGCGGTGCTGACCGCGCGCCAACTCCTCGGCCTTCCATACCACCGGGCTGAGATGTCGTCGACGGTCGTCGACGGCTGGGTCGACTATCGCAGCCGACGGTCCGGGAACGGGGTCCGCGCCGAGCTGGTCGCGCGCTATCGCCCCATTGGCGACGAATTTCGGGCCGAGCCGGGCTCGCTCGCCGAGTTCCTCACCGAGCGCTACTGTCTCTACACGGTCGGTTGGGCCGGGGGAATCAGCCGTCTCGAGATCGCGCACCCGCCCTGGCCTTTGCAGCCCGCCGAGGCCGTGATCTCGGCCAACACCATGCTCGCGCCGCTGGGCCTGGAGCTGCCCGACGTCGATCCGATCCTGTACTATTCAGCGCGCATCGCCGTGCGGACGTGGCCGCCATACCGAGTTGCGCCGCCGCCGCGCTGAACATTCCCAGCGAGCACGGGGAGGTGGCCCATCAGCCGCTCCGCTCCCCCGCGGCGGGGGGAGCGGAGCCACGTATACTCCTGGGCGCACGATGGTATTGCTGCTGACGCAGGCCGACCTTCGACCCCTCGCCGAGCTATCGTCCGAGCTGGATGGCGCCTTCGCCGCCATCCAGGAGGCGTTCCTCGAGCACCAGCGCGGTGAGGCGAAGCTGTACGCGGGGACCGAGCTGCCCCTCACGGGCGAGCAGCGCTCGCTCCGCGTGCTGCCCTCCGCGTCGCCCGCCAATGGCGCGGGCGTGCGCTTCAATCCCCTCGTCGGTCGCCTCGACAATCCCGATTCTTTCGTGAACCTTCTCTTCGATGGAGCCAACGGCCAGCTCCTGGCGCTCATCGCGGGCGACGATCTCAACGTCGTGCGGACGGCCACGCCCGCTGGCCTGGCCGCGCGCTATTTGGCCCCGGAGGGCGCGCGGACCATGGGCATGCTGGGGAGCGGTCGCCAGGCGCGCGGCCAGGTGATCGCCGTGAAGCACGCGCTCCCGCGCCTCGAGCGCGTCCGCGTCTTCAGCCCCACGCCGGCGCACCGCGCCGCCTTCGCGGAGGAGATGACGCGGCGACTGGGGGTTCCCGTGGAGGCCGTCGACGAGCCGCGCCGCGCCGTGGAGGGCGCGGACGTCGTGGGGGTAACCAGCAACGCGCGCGAGCCGGTGCTGCAGGCCGAATGGGTGCGGGCCGGCGCGCTGATCCTCTCGATGTCGGCCGGGCAGCTCCCGCCGGAGGTCGTGCTTCGATCGCGGGTCATCGTCTCCTCAATGCCCGAGGTGGTGGAGGTGCGTCGCGAGCCCTACCGCTCGCTCATCGCCGACGGGCGATGGGGCGCCGATCGCGTCGCGGCCACGATGGCCGAGGTGATCGAGGGCGGCACGCCCGGGCGCACCTCTCAGAGCGAGACAGTCCTCTACGAGATGCCCGGCATGTCGATTTGGGACACGGCCATCATGCGCTGGGCCTACCGCTGGGCGTTGGCCAACGAGCTGGGCTCGACCTTCCACCTTTCGTCACCGTAGGGGCCGCGCCGGAAACGGCGAGCCCAGGACTCGCCGGAGGCCGGCTCCTCGGGGCGGCTCACCCATCGAGGCCTAAGGGTCGCCGGAGGCCGGCTCCTCGGGGCGGCTCACCCATCGAGGCCTAAGGGTCGCCGGAGGCCGGCTCCTCGGGGCGGCTCACCCATCGAGGCCGGGGACCCCGGCTGGCCCGCCCTTCAGGGCGGCTCACCCATCGAGGCC